>NZ_CP060403.1 GCF_015040615.1 Microbacterium sp. YJN-G | reverse complement strand
GACGAGCGGGAAAGGTGGCCCTTCAGCCAAGGTGCATCGACACCACCAGCATACGAGAAGGCTTGGACATCAGCGGGCGCCCGGCAGGCCGGGCGCTGCGCGCGGGTCGGGCCCGCTGCGCGGCCCCTCCGGTGGGTGCGGTGTGCGTGCCTCTGGCTGGCGGTTTCGGGGTGGCCGGGTGGCTGTGGTGCGGGGAGCGTGCCGGGTGCCTCTGTGGGGCGCTGACGGCCTCCTGGCGGGTCCGCCGGCGAAGCCGGCTCATCCCCTCTCCCCCGGTGCGGGTGGCTGGCTCGGGTGGGTCGGTCGCGGTGGGGTCGGCGCTGCGCGCCTCGATGTCGGACCCTCCCCCTAGCCTGTAAATGTCACATTCACTAACAACCCTGGGAGGACACCATGGGGCATTACATCACCGTCTCTGTCGGCATCGAGGATGCTGAGGGGGTCGCGGGCCGTCTGCTCGATGAGGCTGTGGAGCGTCATCTGGAAGGCAACATCAGCGATCTCTCCTACGGCCCGGTGACGGGTGCGGGATGGGCGTTGGACGGCAACACCAAGTACGAGCCGGAGGGCGTGGAGGACTTCGCCGAGGCAGTCTCGGGCCGGTTCCCCGGCGTGGTCGTGGGCGTTCGGATCGAGTGGGATACGCGGGACGCCGACGAGGCTGGTTCGATCGAGTACTCCTACATCGGCGGGCAACGCTGCAACGACCGTGAGAGCGGCCTGGTGCCCGACGATCTCACCGAGTCGATCGCGCGGCTGCGGGCTGCGCTGGACGGGTCGGGCGATCTCGCGGCTGCCGCGCGGTGGCTGGCGGACGGGCTGGACGGCACACGGGTTCCGGTGCCCACCGAGCCCGCCGATCCTCGCCGGGTGCAGACCGTCACCGTGACCGATGAGTGGGGCCACGACTACAGCGACCTGTTCGCCGAGGCGTTCGACTACAGCGAGGTCACCGAGCGTCACGGCGACGAGCTGCTCACCGACACCGGGTGGCACGATGACCGCCGGGTCGCGTGCGAGGCCGACATCAGCCCCATCGTGCACCGCTGGATCGAGCACGCCGAGGCCGCGACGAGCGCGGTCTACTCCGCGGAGTGGATGGGCGGATGGGACGCCTACGTGATCCCGTTCTGGAACGGCGAGCGCGTCGGGTTCCTCTCCATCCACGGCAACGACGATGGCAACGGGTCGATCCCGTTCGACCAGATCATCGACGCGCTGAGCCTCGACTTCACCGTGGCGTGGAGCGACGGCACGACGGACGGCGACGGCGAATGACCGGCACCCCGATCCCAGCGGTCTGCCGGGTGTGCGGCACCCCGCACATGGACGAGATCGCCTGTCCGAACATCCACACCGAGTGCCTGGACTGCTGCGGCTGCTCGGGCCACTGACACCCCCTCTCGGAGCGCCCTCGCCACCTACCGGCGGGGGCGCTCTGGCATGCTCCGACCAATGTCGGAGGCCTCCCGTAGCCTGTAAATGTCACATTCACTAGCCAACGTTCCGGGAGGACATCATGGCCACCACACCGACCACCATCAAGGCGGGCACCCCGCGCGACTTCCTCGGCCTCGTGCCCGCGCTGCTCGGCTTCACCCCGCAGGACTCGCTCGTGCTCGTGCCGTTCGAGGCTGCGCGCACGATCGGGGCGATGCGACTCGACCTCGACGCGGATGCCGCGACGCTCGTGCACACCGGCCTCGGCCTGGTGTGCCGGGTGCCTCGCGTGACCGGCGTAATCGCCGTGATCTACGCCGCCGGGGATGCCGACAGCACCCGCGATCTCGGCCAGCAGATCGCCGATGTCGCCGACCGGCAGGGGCTGCACCTGGTGGACGTGCTCTACGTCGCCAACGACGGCTACGGCAGCCACCTGACCAGCGAAGCACCGCGACCGGTCGCCGAGATCGCGACCCCGGACGCGCTGCGCGAGAAGGTCGCAGCATCGCAGACCGCCGGGGCGAGCATCCCCGACGCCGACCCGGCGCGTGCCGCACGGATCGCGTTCGCGGCCGCGCGGATGGACGACGACGCCCTCGCGGACTTCGTCACCGTCGCGGAGGACGCCCTGACCGGCGACCCCGCCGACCTCGACAGCCGACAGGCCGCGATCCTGCTCACAGGCATCGGCATCCCGCTGTGGCGCGACGTGGCCCTCATTCAGTGGGCCACCGACCGCGACACCGGCACCCGCGCGCTGGCCGCACAGATCGGCCACTCGATCATGGGCGCGCCGATCCCCGAGGACATCGCCCGCATCCTGATCGGGCAGGGCGACCGGCCCGACGCCGACCGGCTCACGGCAGGCCTCGCGCTCGTGCGCGACCTTGCCGCCTACGCCGACGACCAGGAGCGCCCCAACCTGCTCGCCGCCGCCGCGTGGCTGTCCTGGGCGCTGGGCCGCTCCACTCACGCCGCCGTCTACGCCGACCGCGCGCTCGCGATCGACCCCGACCACGGCATGAGCCAGATCGTCGCCACCCTCTGCGCGACCGGCACCCTGCCCGACTGGGCGTTCACCCGCTGAGCGCCACCGAGTGCCCGCCGGTCACCCCGGCGGGCACTCCCCTGTGACGCACTCGCGATGTCCCCTCGCAATGTCGGAGGCCTCGCGTAGCCTGTGAATGTCACATTCACTAGCAATCGTTCCGGGAGGACACCATGACCGAGACCATCAACAACGTCCACGACATCCGCGCAGCCGTCGAGCGGGCGATCCGCTTCCACGCGCCGCTGCGCGCCGAGTTCGACGAGGGCTGGACGACCATCGAGCCGGACGAACTGCGCCAGGCGTGGGACGACTACAGCCTCAGCGACCCGTTCACCCTTGACCCCACGATGCCCAACCTGCTCGCCCGCATCGACGCCGACCACCCCGACGACGACCCCCAGGTGTGGGTGCCCCTCGGCGGGCAGGGCGACCCCGACTACCTCGATGCCGTCGTGGTCACCGAGCGCACCGTCACCAAGTACACCGCACACGACGGCCAGATCGAGCAGCCCTACTCACTCCCCGAGGGCGACCCCCACGGCCTCACACAGAGCGGATGGCGGGCCGCGGCGAGCGCAGCGCGCTACGCGATCATCGGCCTCAACTCCGACGCCAGCAACCCCGAGTACCTGCGCGGCCAGATCGAGGCGTACCTGACCGCGTTCGGGCACTTCGAGCCGGGGCGTGACGCCGACTCCAAGCGTGAGCGCGTCACCGCTGAGATCACCGCGGCGATCGCCTCCCAGTGACCCGCGCCGGGGCGGGCGCACTCACCGCGCCGCCCCGGCCAATGTCGGAGGCCACCCGTAGCCTGTGAATGTCACATTCACCGTCGAGAGTCCAAGGAGGACGCCATGACCGACACCACCACCCTCATCACCCGCACCCCCGGCGACACGTTCCGCTTCCGCGGCACCGAGTACGTGCTGATCGACTTCGCCCGCACCAAGGCGAAGATCGCAGCCCTCACCGAACCCGGCAAGGTCTACACCCTCGCCCGCACCGCCACCGTCGAGCCGACCGGCCACAGCGACGACGCGCTCGCCGCGGCACTGCAAGCCAACGCGGCCGCACTGCCGAGCCTGATCCCCGGAACCCGCGTGCGCATCGTCGCCAACCCTCGCACCACCCGCGACGGGCTGGCCGGAGTCGAGACGCTCATCGTCCGCACCAACCCCAAGTCGTACACGCTCGCCAACGGCTGGCGCGTCAGCCCCGGACTGGTCGAAGCCGTCTGACCCCTCGCCGCCGCCGGGTGCACACCTACCCCGGCGGCGGCGAGCACCACCCCACCCCGAGGGGAGCCGGCTACACGCCCCTCCCCTCGGCAGGAGCACCTCGAGTTCTAATCCCCGCCCGCGCTCGCCGCAGGCCTTCACCGTTCCCAGGAGGACACCATGACCACCACCGACACCGCGGCCGCGGCCGCTCCCCGCATCCCTGCCGACGACCTGATCGACCGGCTGTGGAGCGTCATTCACGAGATCGAAGCAGCCGACTTCCCCGCGCTGCGCATCGTCGAGCTCGACGAGCCGACCGACTACGGCGAGCGCGTCGTGCTGTGGTGCCCGCGCTGCGATCAGCACGTCAACGTCGAGGACGGCTACCTGCGCGCGATCGACGTGGACGTGCGCTACAACAACGTCGGCCAGATCAACACCACCGAGCGCACCGTGCCGCAGTACGAGGCCGACCCCGACCCCGGCGACGTGCTCGTGTACCTGCACCAGACCGACGAGCACGGCGAGCACGGCGTCCGTCTCCCCGAGGGCTGGGAAGGCACCTGGAAGGCGTAGCCACACCCCACGACGTGAGCGCCCTACGCCTCGGCTGGGGCGCTCACGCACCACGCACCCCACGACCGACACCCCGCGGCGATGTCCGACCCCCGCCCTAGACTGTGAACGTCACATTCACTACCAACCGATCCGGGAGGACACCATGACCACCTACATCACCTTCGGCCCCGACCACGCCGACCTGCACCCGCACGTCGGCACCGGCCTGAACCGCGGCTACGTCGCGATCAGCACCGGCGACCGCGGCCGCGACATCGCCGCGGCGTTCGCGATCCTCGGCGAGCAGTGGGCCTTCGACTACCAGGACGCCGCGGCGCTGGATGCCCGCTACCCGGACGGCGAGATCGCCCGCCTCACCCTCATCGACGAGACGGCACAGAAGGAGATCGCCGGTCTGATCGAGGACACCTTCGCCGCCGCCGAGGGCGACAGCAACGACACCGAGATCGAGGCGCTACAGGCCGCACGCGACCGCCTCGCGGCGCTGATCGACTACACCCCCGCCCACGAACGGGACTGGACGCCGCTCGACGCGGCCTGACCCCACGCGGTGCCCCGCCGGACGACCGGCAGGGCACCGTCGCGTGCGCTCGCCGCCGATGTCCGATCCCCTCTCTAGACTGTGAATGTCACATTCACTAGCCAGCGTTCCGGGAGGACATCATGGCCACCACCACTACCGACTGCGACCACGCCAACATCGAATGGCTCTCCGGCGTCCCCGGCGTCGTCGTCACCCTCAACGGCGACGTCGCCGCCCGGTGCCTGGACTGCGGCGCGACCGCGACCATGGACACCGACGACGAGGACGCACCCGCCGAGCCGCTCGCCCACCAGTGGCAGAGCGGCCGCTTCACCGGGACGACGACCTGCCAGGCGTGCGGACTGTTGCCGCTCGACCAGGACGACATCGACACCGAGTGCCCCGGCGCATAGCCAGCCCCTCGTGTGGTGCCTCGCGGCGACGGTCGCGGGGCACCGCCCTGCGATGTCTGCGAACCCCCGAAACCGAGGCCTATACCCGTGGGCAGCTCCAATGTCGGAGGCCACCCGTAGGCTGTGAATGTCACATTCACTAGCCAACGATCCGGGAGGACACCATGGCAAACCGCACTCGATTCATCACCATCGACACCCGCCAGTACACCGAGGCGGAGGGCGAGATCGCCAGCAACCGCGCTCGCCAGCAGCGCGACGACGACCTGAACGCCTACGGCGCACAGGGCTACACGCTCCTGTCCACCGTCACCATCCCCCTCCACAACGGACTGCGGATCATCGACACCCTCGCCCGCACCGACGAGGACTACTGACCCACCGACAGCGCCCCGCCGGGATCTACCGGCGGGGCGCTGTCGCGCTCGCCGCAATGTCCGACCCCCGCCCTAGACTGTGAACATCACATTCACTACCTGACACCCAGGAGGACACCATGACCAGCGAGAGCGGATCGCCCGCAGGATCACAGCCGAAGCCCATCCCCGTGAGCCTGGCCGCAGCCGAATGGGGCGCGATCGCGGGCGTGATCGCGGCCTACGGCGAGTCACACAAGGACGGCGCGATGATCCTCGCCGCCGAAGAGATCAAGACTCAGGTCACCAACGCCCTCTCCCCCCAGTAGGCGACGAGCACGACCCCTCCCGCAGCGCCCCGCCGGAACTGACCGGCGGGGCGCTGCCGCGCTCGCCGCAGTGTCCGACCCCACCCGTAAGCTGTGAACGTCACATTCACTAGCCAACGATCCGGGAGGACACCATGGCAACCGCACCCCTCACCTTCGGCGACCGACTCACCGCGGCCGGACTGACCTGGGAGGTCTCCGACGCCCGCAGTCACGAGCCCGGCCCCACACTCGGCGAGCCGCGCGCCGACCTCTGCCCGATCGACCCCGACAGCGGCGAGCGCATCAGCAACGTGCGCATCGGCCGCGCCGAGCGTCCCTACGTCCGCGTGAACATCCGGGCTGGCCGCAGCGGAGACCTCGAGCTGTACCCCAGCAGCGGGTACGGCACCCCGCTCACCGATCGGCAGCGCGCGATCATCCTGGCCGACCTCGCCGGCTACCGCTTCGAGCTGCCCCCACTCACCGTCCCGGAGATCATCGAGCGGATCACCCACGACATCAGCACCCGCTCGGCGCACAAGGCATCCGAGGCTCTGCACTACAGCACCCGCACCGCCCTCCGAGACGCGCTCGCGACCCTCCCCGCGGGCGAGAGCAGCACCTATCGTGCCGCCGTCATCGACGCGGCGTGCGCGGCGTTCCGCGAGCGCATGGCGCGGGATGTCGGGCAGATGTAGCCCGCCCGGACATCGGCGAGCGCCCCACGTTCGCGGCGAGCGCGCGCCGATGTCCGACCCCCTCCCTAGGCTGTGAACGTCACATTCACTAGCCAACGATCCGGGAGGACACCATGGCAACCAAACCGATCAGCGAGATCGTCGCCGAGACGATCGCGCTCAACTACGAGGACATCGACGGGCTCACCCAAGCGCTCGGCCAGGGCGACGTGGACGCCGACGCGATCCGCGCGCTCGCGACCGGCGCCGCCGAGCGGGCCGTCGCCGACCACGCAGGCGAGGCCGCAGGCATCGACGTGCACGGGTACGTGTCCCTCATCGACGGCGCGGCCGTCGCGCAGATCGACACCACCGAGAGCACCGGCCGCATCCGGGTGTTCCTCAACGACGGCACGATCTACGACGGCAACCCCGAACACGACGACGCCCCCCGCCAGGTGTACACGCTCCGCGATCTCGACGGCACCGACGATGCCGCCGACTGGATCACGACCGGGCATGTTCTCGACGCCCAAGAGGTCGACTGGCTGCGCTCCCTGCGGGTGGTGGCACCGTGACCGCGGCGAGCGCGACCCGGCGCAACCCGATCGTCGAGGCGTTCCGCGACTGGGCATGCCTTGAGACGTTCCCGCTCACCGCGTGGGCCTGCGATGAGTGGGTGCACTCGATCGACCGCGGCGACCACGACGCGCTCAGCAGCCGCGATGAGATCGCCCGCGCTCGCCGCGTGCTCGACCGGCTGGGCACGGCGCTGGACGCGATCGAGGCCGAGCGGCCGGACGACCCGGAGGCGGTCATCCACACTCGCAGCTTCGATCCGGCCGCGCGGACGATCACCGAGACGTGGAGGCTGTTCGACACGGAGTACGCCGCCCCGTGGGGCGGGCCCGGCTTCGTGGCCTTCCAGGTCATCACCGGCTACGCCGACCGCGCCTACCAGGGCACGGCCCGCCGCATCCTCACCGGCAGCACCCCGCACCAGGCTCCCGAGCGAGACGTGCACCCGCAGCGCATCCAGCCGCTCCCCACGCGCCGGTACGCGGCGAGCGCGCTGCACATCGCCCACGACGGCATCGCGGCACGGTTCGACCTGCCGTGGGCGCTCTACTGGGCGCGCGGCATCCGCCGCTGACGCTCTAATCGGTGCCCCGCCGGGATCATCCGGCGGGGCACCGTCGCGCTCGCCGCGGCCAATGTCTGACCCCCTCCCTAGGCTGTAAATGTCACATTCACTAGCCAACGATCCTGGAGGACACCATGGCAAACCCCACCACGCAGCTCGAGCTCACGATGAGCCGCGAGCTGCACGCGAACACCGAGACCGACACCATGCAGCGCTCGCGGTTCCGCACGGACACGCTCATCGCGGCCTGGTACGACGACGAGCCGAGCGAGCCGGACCAGGCGATCCGGGACGTGCTCACGGATCTCGTGCACTTGGCCGACGCGCGCGGCGTCGACCTTCACCACGCGCTCGACCGGGCCGTGTGGATGGCCGACGAGGAACGAGCCGACTGGGGACTGGGGAAGGTGCAGCGATGAGCAGCGGAACGATCCCCGACCTCGCCGTCGTCGCGGCCGCGGCCGACATGATCGGCAGGTGGCATGACGACGTGTTCAGCTCGATCAACATGACCGAGGGCCGCATCCTCGCCGACCTGTTCGACGAGCTGGGGCACACCGGCACCGCTGACCACATCATCCGCGAGACCTGGCTGGCCGAGAGCGACGGTGACCGCGACCCGCTCCCCTGGGCGAACGGCCACGGCTCCCGGCTCAGCGAGGACGAGTACGTGGCCCGCAGCGACGACCTCGCCCACAACGAGGCCCGCGAGCGGTTCCACTTCGACCCCCGCCTGGAATGGTCGGAGGACGAGGAATAGCCGCACGGTGCCCCGCCGGGATCAATCGGCGGGGCACCGTCACGTCTAGGCCAGATAGCTCGCCACGTCGAAGCTCTGCAACGGCCAGGCGTAGCGGGCGCGTGACGGATGCCGGGGGTGCCCGCTCTTGAGCAGATCGCCGATCGACACCCAGTCACAGCCGGAGGCATCCGTCACCGAGGCGATGCCCTCAAGCATCTGCGGGAGGTAAGGGCGGGATCGGATCAGCTCGCCCCACGCGGCGACGATCGTGAGCTGGCGTCCGCCGATGAGATCGGCGATGTGTCGCTCGTTATCGGCTTGCAGCTGGGGGTCGTGCACCAGGTGCATGCCCTTGGGGTCGATGGATCTCTGCGGGTAGAGGTTCAGCATCACCCAGCTGTCGAACCCGTTTCGGGCCGCGAACCCCATGACCTTGCTGACGGTGCGATCCGGGTCTCCCGGCGCCGCGGTGCTGGGGTTCACACCGACGCACACGAGAGGGTTTACGCCCACCGTCCCCAGCACGAAGCGCGCAGAGTTGTCCGCCGTGCGCTCGTAGATCCACGTCTCAGTCTATGCACGCCGCCGTCTCCCCATCGTCCTGCGCTCACCCGCCGGGCCCAATGTCTGACCCCTCACTTAGAGTGTAAGCGTCACATTCACTAGCAAGCGATCCGGGAGGACACCATGACCGAGCAGAGCGAAAACCCGTTCAAGGGCGCAGAAATCATCGCCGTCTACACCGCAGAGGAGGCCGTCGCAGACGGGCTGCTGCTGCACTTCAACCCCGCCACCGCCCTCGAGGCCGGATACCGGCTCACGGTACTGCTCACCCGCGCCGCCTACGAGGCCGCGGTGCAGTGGACCCGCGAGGGCGACTGGCAGAGCGAGGACGCCCGATTCTGGGACGTGCTCAACGTCATCCGCCCCACCGCCCGCCAGGTCGCCGGCGATCTCGTCCCGCGCGAGACCTACGTGCTGCGCGTGCCGAACGCCACCCGCTCCGGCAACCCGAGCACCGCCACCACCGCCAGCCGCCAGCGACTCCGCGTGAGCATCGAGGGGTACAACCTCACCGGCCAGGCGTGCATCATCATCGCCCTCCCCGGCGAAGACTGACCCCCACCAGCGCCCCGCCGGGATCTACCGGCGGGGCGCTGCCGCGCTCGCCGCAGCAATGTCGGAGGCCTCCCGTAGCCTGTGAATGTCACATTCACCGCCTACGTTCCAAGGAGGACACCATGGCACCCACACCACTCACCGTCGACGAGATCTCGCGGACGATCCTCGAGCGGATGACCAGCAACCACGGCGGCTCGCTCATCGAGGCAATCGACGACGGCGCGTTCGTCGTCGACGACCAGGCCGTCGCCTACTGGGTCGGCCAGGCCGTCGAACTGGCCCGCCAGGGCATCGACGACGACACCGAGACCGACGCCCCGCCGGTCGGATACTCCTGCGCCGAGTGCGGCGTCCAGGACGCCCGCAACTACGTCGTCACGATCTTGGACCACGAGGACATCCGCCACACCCGCACAGAGGTCTGCATCCCCTGCGCCGTGACGGTCTCGGCCGAGTCCGTCGACAGGATCATCGCCGGGCTGCTCACCCGCTGACACCACCGGGGGCGGGCACCGCGCCCGCCCCCGACCCTCTGACGAAAGGACCAGCCATGACCACCGCACTCACTCCCTACGACACCGGCCAGCGCGCCGAACCGGCGACCTGGACGCCGAGCAACTCCCACCTGTACTCGATGCCCGTCGACGACCGAGCACGCATCCTCGCCCACCACGGCGACGACTTCGGCAAGGTCGACTTCGACAACGCCGAAGGACAGGCGATCGCCACCGTGTGGGCGACCCCGACCGGCGACGGATGGACGCTGCACATCACCGAGCACGGAGCACCCCTCGCGCTCGCCGCAGACACCGCCCGCCTGCGCGAGCTGACCGGCGCCGCACAGGCGGCGATCGAGGAGGCCGAGCGCTCCACAGAGGCCGATACCATGGATGCCGTCTTCGAGGCCCGTGACGGGGCTGTGGACGCCCTCAGAGCACTCCTCGCGGCACTCACACCACCCGCCAGCTGAACCTCCCCCAGTGCCCCGCCGGGATCTACCGGCGGGGCACTGCCGCGCTCGCCGCAGCAATGTCGGAGGCCCCCCGTAGCCTGTGAATGTCACATTCACCGCCTACGTTCCAAGGAGGACACCATGGCAACCACCACCAACATCGAGTTCGCTCAGGGCCAGCTCGACATGCCCGCCCCGGTCACCGAGCGGCGCGGCGCCTACGTCGGGGAGATGGCCCGCACGCAGGCCGATCTCGTCGCCGCCCAGGCGCAGGCCGCGGATCTCGCGCTGACCGTCGAACGGCAGCAGCGCGAGATCGACAGGCTGCGACTGCCGATCACCGACGCCGCCGACGACCGGCTCGCGGCGATCTGGGAGAAGGGTGAGCAGATCGCCAACGATGAGGGCTTCTGCTCCGAGTACGACCGGCTCGTGGAAGCGATCGGCGGCACCCCGCGCGAGCGCGACTTCCGGGTGACCCTCTCCGTCACACTGACCCAGCGCGTTACCGTCTCGGTCACCGCCCGCACGTCGGACGAAGCGGAAGACCTCGCGATCGAGGCGTACACCGTCGAAGACGTGATCGAGTCGCTCCGATCCGACAACTACGTCGCCGACTCGATCGACGCGGAAGTCACCGACTGGGAGCGCGAGTAACCCAACCCGGCGGGGCGGGCACACCGCCCGCCCCGCCCCTCGCGGCGCTCGCCGCTGCCAATGTCGGAGGCCCCCCGTAGCCTATGAATGTCACATTCACTAGCAATCCGGGAGGATGCCATGACCACCAACCGCACCGTACACGCCGTCTGGTTTCAGTCCGTCGACCCCGAGGAGGCCTGCATCGGCGGATGCCAGTGGCACCCCGACAACGCGCAGATCGACCGGTTCATCGAGTCGGAGCGCGCCTGGCGCAACGAGGTTGACTTCGAGTACCTGCGCAAGACCCTCACCCTGCCCGATACGATCCTGCCCGGCCTGGCCGTCGACCAGCTGACCGAGGCGCAGCGCGCCGACGTCACCGACTGGGTCGACTCGCTCACGGGTGAGGTCGCATGGGATCGCCGCGTCGTGCTGCTGGGCAGCACTCACCCCGGCGGCGAGCGGCGCCGGATCGACGCTGAGCTGGCAGCCGCACGAGGCTGACACCGCCGCGCTGGGCCCCGTCGACGAACGCGGGGCTCAGCCCAGCCCGTCCAGTTTGTCCAGACGGGTCGCGATGTCCTCTGCCCAAATGTTCTTCGACGGCCAGGATCGCACCAACGCCTCGGTCGCCTCCGGGAGGGTGTAGTCCCGACCTCCGGGATATTCGCCACGTCCGCCATCGGCGTGAGCGCTCAGAATGTTGCCGTCACGGTCAAGCCACACGACAGGCCAATAGTCGACTTGAGTGTCGTCTTCCGAGTCGACGTCGAAGTGGACTGAGTAGTCTCCCTCCCTTCCGACGCAAATGGCACTCGGCGTGACGGCATAGCTCATCTGTCTTGGGGTATTCCAGGGGAACGCCTTGGGGAATGTCTCGAGCAGCGCAGAGTACATCTCGTGGGTGGGCAGCGGGCGGGCGATAATGGCCCTCACCTGATCCATGAGCGCCCGCGCGTCATCGACCGTAGGCCCCTCCACGGACACCGCTAACCCGCGCTTCATGCCCGACGCGATCTCGGTCTCGAAGTATGGGCCGGGATAGCTGCGCCCCTCGAAGGGTCGCTCGTCATAGAAGCGCTCAAACGCGCCAAGCTCCACGTCCTCAAACCTGTCTGCCCTCATGGCCGAGAGCGTACACAGGCCCGCGGTAGCAACCTAGATCCCCGGCGAAACCCCTCTCATCAACCGCCTGCCCTCATCGCTTCCGGTTCGCGAACGGCCAGCGACCGAACACGTCAGCGAACGCGGCGCGGTAGCGAACCTCCACGTCCTCCGCGGACTCCTCCGGCGTCGTCACCCACGCAACGAGCAGCTCGTCTTGATCGGCCAGCTGCCAGATCGAACGCCCGCCCTGGTGGCTGGCACCCTTCCGCGCGAACTGCCCCAGCCGCTTGCGCAGCCCGCCCACTTTCGCCTCTGCCTTGCCGATGTACAGCACCGGCGTCCCCGACACCCACCGAGCCGCGAGGTCATCCAAAGGGTAGGCGGATCCCGCCCGCGCTCGCGTCAGCTCGAGCAGCTCCGGCGACGTCGCCGCCGGACGCAGCACCACGTAGATCCCCGCCTCAGTCGGCACCCTCGCGGCCGCAAGATCCGCGAATCGAACGAACCCCACGAACCCGACCGCCTCGAGCGAGGCCCGATCCCACACGGCCGGCATCCGCAGCCCACCCGCCTCGCCGTCGCGATGGGTCGTCTTCATCGACGCATCGTCTCACGGCACCACAGGCGATGTCCCGGCTCCGGGCAACAGACCCCTCGGCTATGGTCTGAGCTACAGACGCCTGATGAGGAGACTCGTTCATGCCCAACGTAGACAGCAGCGGCCGCGACAGTTTCGGGCGGCGTGTAGAGACAGGGCTGGCAGCTGAACTCTTCAAGCAGCTCAAGCCGCTGCTTCTCGAAAGTGACATCGACCTCGACAGCGGCAAGGCCTACACAATCGACGAGATCAACGATGGCCTACAGGTGGCGATCCAACGTCACAACTTCATCATGGCGGTGCCTACAGGTGAGGCTCGAAAAGAGGCGTTCCGCGCGATACGGCTCGCTGCAGAGTACTTGTGGGAGGCCGACTACGAAGACTTCTCCGACTTCCTCACCGGGATGACCCCCGACGAAGAACCAACCCCCGCGCAGATCGCGGGTCGAGGGTCCGGAAAGGCTGGAAGCACCAATCCGGCAAACCCCACGATGGCGACTATCGCTGGACTCGCGTCAGCATTCGACATGACAGTCTCGGAGCTATTCGCAGCGCTCGACATGTGAGGCGTCCATGCCACTGCGGTGCACCGCGCATGGCATGGGCGTGGCGAATTACTGGACTCCTACCGCGATCCTCCTGCTTCGACCGGATAATGCTCTGACTGCGGACGAGCGCGCCTCGGTCGAGACGTACCTCGCGTTCATCGACGAGATGGACGGGATCGGACGATCCACACCGCTGGGGCGCTGGTGCGCGGCCGCATGGCGCATCGAGCGGCCAGCTCGTGCCTTGGGCCGCATCGCCGGTCCGGGTGAAGGAGCGACTCAGAAGGACCTCGACTGGATTGAAGAGCAGAGGTGTGAGGAGCTGAACTCCTTCCAGCGCGCCCGCCTCGAGGCGATCCCGGGATGGACATGCTGACGTGATCTGACGGGTGCGAGCGATGCCGATGTTCTCAGCAGCGCCGGGGCGTTGTGGCGCGACGGACGTCTGCCGGGCTACGGACTCGTCGTGTGATCTGCGCCCACGAATATGGCAGGTCATCACCCGTCGTGGCGCTTCTCGGTTCCTTACACGTGAGGAGTGCGCGCGGGAGTCGTCGATCCCCGGGCGTCTGACCTTTCACAACGTGACGCGTTCAAAGCCATCCCGGGGCGAACCTGGTGATGTCCAAGCCTTCTCGTATGCTGGTGGTGTCGATGCACCTTGGCTGAAGGGCCACCTTTCCCGCTCGTCGACTGGGATCGGCGGGGGTTCGCGACCTTGCCATCGACTTGGCAGAGCTTGGTTTCAAGAAATTCTTCGTGATGCCGCCCGAAACCCGTCGAATGTGCCGCAGGGTATGGGGCGTAAGAGAGTCGCGGAGAGCACATCCCCGGTCGAAGCAAGCCTGTGAGCTGTCGAGCGGCCGCGACCGTAGCAGGAGGCGTCGTCCTCGCGCCGGGGCCAGTGCTCAACCCCTGACAACTCCACAGAGACAACACCACCGTGAACATCGGACTCCTCCGATCCCACACCGCATCGGTCCGGACCGACGAATCAGGATCGGTTAGGCGAGTCCGGTCTCGTCGAGGTCGACCGTAGTTCGGGATCTGAACAGCTTCCAGCGCGGAAGACGAACTCCAGTAGGCGGGCGAACCTCAATCAGTCAGGAGGTTTAGGCCAGCGTGAGAAACAACTTCTCGAGTTCCTCAGCGGTGGGACCGTCGGATCCTTCGGGGGCGGAAAGGCACTCCTCCAGCGCTGTTGCAACGACGACGAATCCCGCCCGGTTGAGGGCGTGGGTGACGGCAGCCAGTTGCGTGACGATGTCGCGGCACGGTGCCTCGTCTTCGACGGCGGCGATCACGGCGTCGAGCTGCCCGCGCGCGCGCCGCAGTCGGTTCAGTACGCGCCGCTGCGCGGCTTCACTATCGAGGGTCATGGCTGCTGCTCCTTCGTGCGAATGCGAGTTGCGATGTCGGCGATGTCGCGTGCATCGGTCAGTGAGAG
This sequence comes from Microbacterium sp. YJN-G, assembly GCF_015040615.1. Classification (NCBI taxonomy): domain Bacteria; kingdom Bacillati; phylum Actinomycetota; class Actinomycetes; order Micrococcales; family Microbacteriaceae; genus Microbacterium; species Microbacterium sp. YJN-G. The sequence goes on along the minus strand of NZ_CP060403.1, from coordinate 133,724 downwards.
TGATTCAGTGGGGCTGCCGTCGCGTTCCGATTTCGGTCGCATCAGCGATGCCGGACACCAGCCGGTCACCGTCATGAATGCAACCGCCCCCGAAGCCAGCGTTGCGAAGACGCCGACGACCGGGTCGGTGGGCATCGTGGTCCACCCCACTGACGCAAGGATCAACGCGACGACCCCGCGAAGGACGCGTTCGGTCGGACTTGGCGAGCACGAGATGTGCGAGCTAGCCATGCACGAGCTCCGGGATCGCCAGAATGCTGTCGGTTCGTTCGCCGAGAAGCGCACGCAGTGTCGTCATTCCGCCAGACAACGAGGCGGAGTCGAATCCGTGCTGTACCAGGATCCGGTGAGCGATGGCGGAGCGGACGCCTGAGGCGCACATCACCCGGACCGGACGCCCGTCCGCTGCAGCGCGCACCTCGTCGAGTCGTTCCCGCAACTGCGTATGAGGGATATGGAGAGCCCCGGGAACCATACCCGTCGCGACTTCTTCGTCTGTTCGAACGTCGAGGATCAGTGATGTGGAGCGCACCTCGCCGAGGTCGCGCGCATTCCACAGCTTGAGCACGCCGTCCATGACGTTCGCACCGAGCATGCCTGCCAGGTTCACGGGATCCTTCGCTTGGCCGTAGGGCGGGGCGTAGGCGAGATCAAGGTCAATGAGATCGGCCACGACCATCCCGTTTCTAATGGCGGTGGCAAGGACGTCGATCCTCTTATCAACGCCGTCCAGACCCGTCGCTTGCGCACCAAGAATCAAACCGTCGTCCAGTCGGACGTGGATGCTGAGGTGGACTGGTGTAGCCCCTGGAAAGTATCCTGCATGCTGATTGGGCTGCAGGTGAAGGGTCTCGAACGCGACTCCCGCCTGCTCGAGCGCTTTCCGATTCGCGCCGGTGGTCGCCGCGGTCAGCTCCCCGACGCGGATGATGGCAGTGCCGAGCGGCGCAGGTATCGCGCGAGCCTGTTCGGGGCGCAGGATGTGGTCGGCGACAAGTCTGCCGGCCCGGTTCGCCGGTCCCGCCAGCGCGACGGGGCGACGCGCGCCCGTGATCGGATCCGTGCTCGCCGTAGCGTCTCCGACTGCCCACACACCGGGGAGTGAGGTGCGTCCGCGGTCGTCGGTGATGATGGCGGAGCGGTCGCAGGCCACGCCCGCGGCTTCGAAGACGGCGGTGTCGGGGCGAACGCCCGCCGCGAGAACGATGAGGTCCGCGACGACGCTTGTGCCGTCCGACAACTGAACGGTGTCGCTGATGGCGCCGGGCACGATCCGTCCGGCCTCGACATCGGTGCGCACATCGACACCCAGGCGGCGCAGCTCCTGGGTGACGGACCACGCGTGTTCCTCATCGAATGGCGCCAGGACGTGAGGTGCAAGACCGACGATTGTCGTGGTGAGACCGCTGAGGGAGAGGGCTTCGGCGGCCTCCACACCGATGAACCCAGCGCCGAGGACGACAGCATGCCGAGCCCCCGACTCGACGCGGTCTCGAAGGGCCCGTGCGTCCTCGACTGTACGTAGAGTCCTCACTCGCGAGCTGTTCAAGCCGTCGATGGGAGGACGTACCGCGGAGGCGCCGGGTGAGAGCACGAGGGCGTCGTACGAGATCCGCTCCTCACCTGCTTCCGTCTGGACGGTGACCTCGTGCGCGTCTGCATCGAGGCCTACGACTTCGTGGCGGGTACGAACGTCGAGGTTGAGGCTCGCGCGTAGCCGTTCGGGCGTCTGTACGAGAAGGGCGTCCGGGTCGGTGATCTCGCCGCCCACGAAGTAAGGCAGGCCGCAGTTAGCGAATGAGACATGCTCACCGCGTTCGAGGACGATGATCTCGGCTGTCTCGTCAAGTCGACGTGCGCGGGCGGCGAAGCTCATCCCGCCGGCGACACCGCCGACGACGACGATCCTCACCGCGAGTCACTTTCTTCACGCTCTGCGATCTTCGCCCGTACGTCGTCCATGTCAAGGTCCTGTACCGCGTCGAGAACTTGGTCGAGCCCAGAGGCGGGCAGGGCACCGGGCTGGCTGAAAACGAGGATCCCGTCACGGAACGCCATCAGCGTCGGGATCGATGTGATCTGGAATCCGGCGGCGAGCTCGCGCTGCGCCTCCGTATCGACCTTGCCGAACACGACGTCCGGGCGTGCTTCTGACGCCGCCTCGAAGATGGGGCCGAACATGCGACACGGGCCGCACCATTCCGCCCAGAAATCCAGCAACACGACGCCGCCGGCGTCGATGGTCTTCTCGAGGTTGTCCTTGGTGATCTCCACAGTTGCCATGCTCCTAGCATATACCCCCGGGGTATACGGGGTGGTCGCAGGTCACGCTCGAAAGTGCTTCTCAGCCGCGTCCCGGTGACGGGCCGAACCGAACCTCTCACGGATGAGAGCCATCGGATGAGCCGACTGAGCCAGGAGGGGGAGCGCAGCCTCCCCCTCCCTTTCACTCAGCGGTGCAGGTTGCACCTCTAGGTCCCAAGCCGACAGATCGAGGATCATCGGCGCGGGAAGATCAAACGTCTGCGGCGGTGAGCGTGCCCGCAGGGGACGTCGTGTCCCTCGCGAGGGGAATGCGAATAGTCATCGGAGCCATGACCTCATGCAGCGCGTACGTTCCCGCGAACAGCTCGGAGCCGGCGGCGGTCAACGTCACAGGTGCGTCCAACCACATGAGGACGTCGTCGTCATGGGTCTGCGGGGGCAGGTTCATTTCGCACAGCTCGTCCCGTCCGCCCTCGACGCCATTGATGAGTGTCGCCGTGGTTCGCGTAACGCGGATGATTGGGGATTCGAGGGTGACGGCGAGCAGTCCGCGGTGAGCGAGGAACCGGACTTCTCCGCCGAACTGAAGGTCCAAGCCCTCTGTTGTCCGAGTCACCGATGTCAGTGGGAAGTAGAACTGGCCGTCGCTGGTGACGGACGCGCCGTCGCCCCAGTGGATAGCGCCGTCCGGCATGCTGCGGATGTACCGGAGAAAGGAGTCCTTGACACTCCAAGCGAAACCCAGGTCGGCGCGGGTGTCGAAACGCGGTGTGTTCATGACTACCTCCTTCGTTAGTGTTGCGGGGGCTCGGTGCCCCCGCAACAACAGGGATCAGGCCGCGAGGACCCGTTCGACGGCGGCGCTTTCGATTCCGAGAGCTTCGCCAACGGCCGCGTTCGTGAGCACGCCCTCATGAGTGCTGAGTCCGCGAGCCAGCGACGCATCGGCGGCCAGCGCCGCCCGCCATCCCTTATCGGCAATGGCCAGCGCGTAGGGCAGGGTCGCGTTCGTCAGAGAAATCGTCGACGTACGGGGCACAGCGCCCGGCATGTTCGCCACGCAGTAGTAGATAGCGTCGTGAACAGGGAAGGTGGGATCATCGTGAGTCGTAGGGCGGGAGCCTTCGAAGCATCCGCCCTGGTCGATAGCGATGTCCACGAGGACGGATCCGGGGCGCATGCGCGCCACCATCTCGTCGGTGACGAGCTTGGGAGCGCTGGCCCCGGGAATGAGGACGGAGCCGATGACGAGGTCCGCATCCTCCACCGCAGCGGCGATGGTGTACGGGCTTGAGCGCAGGGTGGTGACACGGCCGTCAAAGCGTGCTTCGAGCGCGCGCAGACGGGGGAGGTTTACATCGAGCAGCGTAACCTCCGCTCCGAGCCCCAGCGCCATCGTGGCCGCGTGTTCGCCTGCGACGCCACCGCCGATGATAACGACCTTGCCTTTCGGTGCGCCCGGGACGCCGCCGAGGAGAAGCCCGCGTCCGCCCTGCGACCGCATCAGCTGGTTCGCGCCCACCTGGGTGGAGAGCCTGCCCGCGACCTCCGACATCGGTGAAAGCAACGGAAGGCTGCGGTCCGGAAGCTGCACCGTCTCGTAGGCGATGGCGGTCGTGCCGCTGTCGAGCAGGGCCTGCGTCAGCGGGGCATCCGCGGCGAGGTGCAGGTACGTGAAAAGGACCTGGTCCTTGCGCATGAGGGAGTACTCGCTGCTGACAGGCTCCTTGACCTTCAAGATCATGTCGGCTGCTGCCCAGACCGATTCCGCGTCAGGAAGGAGCTCGGCGCAGGCGTCGGCATACTCGTCGTCCGAGAATGCGCTGCCGACACCAGCCCCAGCCTGGACGAGCACGCGATGCCCGTGCGCGGCAAGTTCGGCGACACCGGCAGGTGTCGCTGCGACACGGTTCTCATTGTTCTTCACTTCCGTGGGAACACCGATGATCATGTGATTCTGCTTTCTCTTGCGGATGATGTGAATGGACGGTCTAGATGGGCAGGGAGGGGTCGTCGACGCCCACGACCCGACGCCCCTGGTAGAAGGCGACGCCTTGAGCGGGGCCGTGACCTCCCACCCCGGACGTGCCCCAGAAGGTCTGTTGTGATTCCCCCGCCAGGTCGGCCATTTTGGTGCCGTTCACCCTGACCTCTCCGGCGAGAAGACGGCCGCCGACCTGGATCGCTTCGTCCTCGTCTGCGCCGAATACGAACGCGTCCAGCCCGCCGCCGGCGGCGTTCGCGTCGGAGATGGCATCCGCGACGTCGTCGTAGGGATGCACAGTCACTGCCGGGCCGAACAGTTCCTCCGATGCTGCAGCAGCAGGAAGCCCCGTGATCACAGTCGGGGCGAAGAACCAACCATCCGCCGCCGGCTTCGTTCCGATGCGGCGGACCTGCGCCCCTCGAGCTTCGTGTCCAGCGACGGAGGCCTCGAGGCGGTCGCGATGTGCTTCGTAGGCGAGAGGCCCGAGGTCACAGTCGGGTTCGAGTGAGTGCATGATCCGAATGCGCCCCGCTTCGGCCACGAGCGCGTCCGTGAGCGTGTCGTGCATGGACCTCGGGACGAGGATCTTCCCGGGCGCTTCGCACCACTGTCCGTTCAGGCGTGTCATACCCGCGATGAGGTCAGATGCGGTCCTTTCCACATCTGCGCCTTCGAGGACGACGGCGGGATTGTTCGACCCGAGCTCGAGCTGCACGTTCGCAAGGGACTCGGCGGCGGCGCGGGCGACCGCTCGGCCAGCGGCGAGACCCCCTGTGAAGGTGATGACACGAACCCGAGGATCCGAGGTCAGCGCACTGCCGACGCTCGCGCCACCGTGAACGAGCTGCACGGATGCGGCGGGGAGGGCGCGGGCATCCAACACCTGAACGAACAACTCGAACGCAATCTGCGCGCCCGCCGGCGTCCATTCGGACGGCTTCAGAATCGAGGGCGAGCCCGCACCGAAGGCCGCGGCGAGCTTGGAGACAGCGACGAAGGTCGGCGCGTTCCACGGCGCGAGGATCAGAGTCGGACCCAGGGAACGATTGAGCAGCCGGACGGTGCGGCCCGATGCAGGCAGTTCCTTACCGTCTCCGAGGTTCAGGACTTCTGCGGCCAGGGAACGCACCCGCGCGCCGAGTGAGCCCGCCAGCATGCACGTGGTGGAGAGCGGGTTGCCTGTGGACAGCGAATCCTGCAGTGCGATGTCCTCGGCTGCGTCATCGAGAAGGGCCGCCCATTCTCCGAGGGCGGCAGCGCGGGATGCCGGGCCCAGATCGTCGAGGATCTGCGCCGTGAACAAGCGGTCCGCCGCGGCGATGGCATCCGCTACCGATTCGGTGGAGTTCTCACGCTGAGGGCCACGCCGTGCCCCGGTGTTCGGGTCGTGAAGCGAACCGATTTCGTGGTCCGGGACGGCCCAACGGCCATCGATCCAGGATCGCGTCTCGACAACCGGTACTGACACCGTCACATCGTTTCCTCTCATTCGAACGACACCACCGTGCGGATGGTTTCGGGGGAGCGCATCGCTTGCAGCCCTGCGTTGATGTCGGAGAACGGGATGACGGACGTCACCATCGCCCGCAGGTCGAGGACGCCGCGCTCGTACTGATCGACGAGCATCGGAACGTCGGCGAGGAACTGATTGGCTCCCATGTAGGCGCCCTGGATGCGGCGGTCGCCTTCGATGAGAGCGCCGGCGTCGACGCTGATGCGCTTACCTGCCGGCATGAGTCCCAGGATCGTGGCGATGCCGCGCGGTGCTAGCAGATCGAACGCGAGTTCGGCGGTTTCTGGTCGCCCAACCGCTTCGAACGAACGCGTCACGCCGTTCGGGACGATCTCCCGCACGGCGTCGATGACCTCCGACATCGGTCCGGATACGACGACATCCGTCGCCCCCATCTCGGTGGCGAGCATCAGCTTCTCTGGGTGCAGGTCGATGGCGATGACTCGCAGTGCTCCGCACATGCGAGCGGCTTGAATCGCGGCCATGCCGACACCGCCACACCCGATGACGGCAACGGTGTCATCGGGGCTCACCTGTGCGCCGTGCGTGACCGCGCCGACGCCGGTGCTGATGCAACAGCCGAGGAGACAGGCGACATCCAGACCAACAGTGTCAGGCAGCACCGCGAGCGAGGCTTCATCGAGGACGAACGCTTCAGCGAATGTGCCCATCCCGCCCAGCATTGACACGGGCGTACCGTCTTCGGTCTCCAGTTTCGGACGATCCCGGTGGCGGCGCTGCGATGTGCGCTCACAGAGCGTCGCATTGCCTGACACACACTTCGGACACGCGCCGCAGCTGGGGGTGACGGTGGCAACAACCCGGTCGCCGACCTTCACTCGATTTACGCCTGGTCCGACACGTTCGACGACGCCGGCGACCTCGTGACCGAGGACAGCTGGCACATCCATGGGGAGCGTGCCATCGGCGTAGTGGAGGTCGCTGTGACACAGCCCGATGGCGCCAGAGCGCACCAGCACCTCACCGTGGAGCGGCTCATCCAGGAGCAGCGTGCGATGGTCCAGCGGTGCACCCGCGGTGTGCAGCACCGCGGCGCGGATCGGCAGTCGTGCCATTGCCACGTCCTCCTTGGAGCTCTTCGATGGGCTTCCAGGGAATAGTCATCCGCGGATCCCGTTCGGAGCGGTGCGCCCGGCACGGTGTTCGTGTCGGTGGTGTGCGCCGGGCACATGCCCGTCCAGTTCTCTTGTGATGGAGTGTGTGCTGGCCCTATCCCTGCGCTTGAAGGAGCACCATGACAGACACCTCGGCATCCCACCGCCCCACTTTGCTTGTGATCCAGCCTGATGCGATTGGCGATCTGGATCGGCTCGGCGAGTGGATCGCCGAGGAGGGGGTCGATGTCAGTGTGGTGCGACCATATGACGGGGATGAGATTCCCGGTCTCGGCGACGTAGATGGGCTCGTGGTGCTCGGCGGCGGCATGGGGGCGATGGACGTGGAGGATTTCCCGTGGCTTGAAGACATCAAGGAGCGCCTGCGTGAAGCCGTGGCCACGGAGTTGCCGACGCTGGGCATCTGTCTTGGTGCGCAACTGCTCGCCGACGCCACAGGTGGACACGTTCGCCGCGGTGATGCGGGTCTGGAAAGCGGGGTCGTCGCCGTGAATTGGCAGCAGGAGGCCGAAAACGATCCTCTTGTCGCCGGCCTTCCCCGCCCGCTGCTGGCGGGCGCAATGCACTTCGACGGCATCGTGAGCTTGCCCGAGGATGCGGTGCTGCTGGGGACGGGCGAGAAGTACCGCCACCAGGTGTTCCGTCTGTCCTGCGCCTGGGGAGTGCAGTTTCATCCAGAACTCTCGCCGGCGCGATTCGAAAGCTGGCGTCCGCTGATCCCGGAGGAGCACCGGTGCACCTATGACGTCCAGGCCGAGGAGTTCAAGTCGTCCGACGCCGCTGTGAAGGAAGGGACGAAGGCCCTCGCCGAGCGCTTCGCGAACATCGTTCGCGCCCGAGCACAAGGGTAACGACGCTTTGCCCGCAGGCTCCGGAGTCTGAATCATAGGCGCGGCGCACATATCGCCCCGCTGACATGGTCGCAGGAGACATTCCACGCCGCGACGAGCGCCATTAGTTTTCCGCACATCCCGATTGAGTGAACGACGGCGTTCACAAGCGTTCAGGTCTCTTGAACGGGAGTATCCACTTATCAGGCAACGTGCACTGAGAGGCATACCCGAATGGCGACAAACTCAACACGGCGGGCGACCGCGGAAGTCTCAACCGACCTGCTGAAAGGCTCGATCCGGTTCTTCACCATCGTCCTCATGGTGACCGCGGCGGCGGCGCCCCTGGTGGTGGTATCCACCTACATCCCGATCTCGTTCGCGAACGGAGCGGGAATGTCCACAGCGCTGACGTACGTCGCCGCCACACTCATCCTGCTGGTGTTCGCGGTCGGGTTCGCCCAGATGGCGAAGCGGATCACCGCTGCCGGGGCGTTCTACAACTACACGACACAGGGACTGGGCCGACCGATTGGACTGGGTGCCGGCTGGACGGTCATGCTTGCTTACAGCATGATCGTTCCGGCTATCAGCGGCGGGTTCGGCTACTTCACCTCAGCGATGCTGGAGAACTACTTCGGGTGGGCCGTCCCGTGGTGGGTGTGCAGTGTCGCAGGAGTGATCATCATGTTCGTGATCTCGTACTTCAAGGTCACGCTCACCGGCAAGATTCTCGGTATCGCGCTCGGGCTTGAGGTCCTCGTCGTCTTCTTCGTCGCAACCGCCGTGATTGTTCAAGGCGGAGCTCAGGGGCAGATGCCCGAGGCATTCAACCCGGCAGGATGGTTGGCCGCGCCGGCAATCGGTATTGGCTTCTTCTTCGCGTTCTGGTCCTGGATCGGCTTCGAGACGACGGCCATCTACGGCGAGGAGACAACGGACCCGAAGCAGTCCGTTCCCCGGGCCACCTACATCGCCGTCATCACCCTCGGCGTGTTCTACAGCTTCGCCGCCTACGCCGGCATCGTCGGGTTCGGGGACCAGACCATGGAGCAGGCTGGCACTCTTGTCGGCGACTACTACTTCGTCCTCGCCGACATGTACACCTGGCATTTCATGCGCGTTCTGATGGATTTCCTCGTGATCACCGGGTTCTTCGCCTGTGCGTTCGCTTTCCACAACAACGCCTCGCGGTACTTCTTCTCCATGGGGCGTGACCGCATCTTGCCTGCAGCTCTCGGGCGCACGCACGACAAGCACAAGTCGCCATACGTCGCGAACGGCGTCCAGGCAGCCATCGCGATCATCGTCATCCTCCTGTTCGCTCTCGGCGGCGCGGACCCGCTTCTGCAGTTGGGTGGATGGTTGCCGATCTTCTGCACCGCTGGTGTTGTCTTCGTGCAGCTGCTGGTCTCCCTCGCGGTGATCTTCTACTTCAACCGTGTGGGCCGCTCCGGTCCCGGCGCGACCTGGAAGACGCTGGTCGCTCCGGCCATCGGGGTCATCGCACAGGCCATCGTGCTGGTCCTACTGGTCGTCTACATCCCGTTCCTCGCCGGCGCGGATGTGGTGGTCGTCAACCTGATCCCGCTCTATGTTCTGCTCATCGCCCTCGCAGGCGTGGTCTACGCCTTGTATCTCCGCAAGCGCCGACCTGCGGAGTATGCCCGGATCGGGAAGATCTACGACGAGGAGGAGCTGCCCGACGCACTCGATGCGACAATCGCGGGCGAAGCGCCCGCGCGCTCCTGAGCACCGCTACTGATATCGCCCGAGCGTGGCTTTCGCCACGCTCGGGCGTTGTCGTTCAGCGGTCAGGGCCGACCCGTACGTCGTGCACCGCGAAACTGGGAACGATGTGCGCGGCGCACATAAGGCGGTGTGTGCGGCACGGATAGCCTCGCTGCACGCTCTTCATACTCACCATCAATGCAAGCTGGAAGGCAGGGCACATGAACAATGAGGTTCTGATCGAAGATCCGAAGCGCTACGTCGAAGAGTTCGTCGCCGAGCACGGGATCAAGGTCATCAAGATCGGTGCACCCGACATCGACGGCCTCTGGCGTGGCAAGCGCCTTACGGCGAAGTACTTCGTGGAGTCCGCGTACAAAGCCGGAACGAACATCTGCAACATCCTCTTCGGCTGGGACATTGAAGACGCCAGTATCCCGAACCTCACGTTCACCGGCTGGCACACCGGCTACCCGGACGTGAACCTGCGGCCCGACCTCACGACACTGAGGCTGGTTCCGGGTGAGCCGGGTGTGGCCTCCGTCATCTGCGACCTCTACAACCCCGATGGCACACCGTTGGAGCAGTCGCCTCGCGGCGTCCTGCGTCGTATCGTCGACCGAGCTGCAGCCCTCGGATACACCCCGGTCTGCGCATACGAATTCGAGTTCTACCTGTTCGAGGGAACTCCGCGCGAACTCGCGCGCCGCAACTGGCGTGACCTGGAGCCGATCACCAACGGCAACCACACGTACAGCGTCTACCGCGACTCGGGCACCGAGCACGTGATCGGACTCATCCGTGACCAGCTCGCAGAGCAGGGCGTGTTCATTGAGGCCAGCAACAGCGAGCACGGCGCTGGCCAGTTCGAAGTCAACATCCATTACGGTGACGCCATCCAGGCAGCGGACAGCGCCCTGCTCCTCAAGCACACCGTCAAGGAGATCGCCGCAGCCCACGGGCTCACTGCATCGTTCATGGCCAAGATCAACCCCGGGCAGGCGGGTTCGTCCGGACACGTGCACCAGAGCCTGATCAGCGCCGAGGACGAGGACGCCCTGTTCGCGAACCCCACCACTCCCGGCGAGCTCAGCAGCATCGGAAACGCCTACCTCGCCGGGCTCGTCGCCGGCTCCCGCGACTTCACCGCTCTGTACCTTCCGACCGTCAACTCCTACAAGCGAGTCGAAGGCGGACAATGGGCAGGATCCAGCGCCACATGGGGTGTCGACAACCGCACCGTGGCCATCCGCAGCATCCCATCGGCGGGGGCTGCAGCACGTGTGGAGAACCGTATCGCGGGAGCGGACGCCAACCCGTACCTGGTCCTCGCCGCCAACATCGCGTCGGGTCTGAGTGGCTTGGAGAAATCGCTCACCCCGCCGGAGGCCGTGACCGGCAACGCGTACGAGCAGGACGGCGATGCCGCTGTTCGTCTGCCGCACACGCTGGAAGCAGCCATCGCTGTGTTTGCGGACAGCGACCTGGCGAAGGAGTACTTCGGTGAGGAATTCGTCCGCCACTACACGGAGACCCGCCAGTGGGAGGTGCAGCAGTTCCACAAGGCTGTCACCGACTGGGAGACGTCCCGCTACCTCGAACACATCTGACCCCCGACAAGCCAAGAAAGAGAACGAATATGGGAAATCGACTTGAAGGACGTTTCGCTGCGGTCACCGGAGCCGCGTCCGGAAACGGTCGTGCTATCGCTGAGAAGCTGCTCGATGAGGGAGCATCGCTCGCTGCCATCGACCTGAACCCGGATGCCCTCGAATCGGTGTTCGGCGGCCGCGACAACGTCATCAACATCCGGGCGAACGTCGCCGATGAGGACAGCGTCCGTGCCGGCTTCGCGAAGGTCGCCGACGAGTTCGGACGCCTCGACGTGCTGGTCAACAACGCCGGCATCGTGAAGTTCGGCACTTTCGAGGACCTTTCCGTCGCGGAATGGGATCAGGTGTTCGCCGTGAACTCCACCGGTCCGTTCATCGTGTCTCGCGAGGCATACGGCCTCCTGCGAGCTGGTGACGGTGATCACACGCGCTCCATCGTGAACATCACCTCGGTCGAAGCGCACATCGTGATCTCTTCGAGCGGCCACCCCCAGATCCACTACAACGCTTCCAAGGGTGCCCTGCTGCAGCTCACCCGCGCTCTGGCTGTCGAGGCCGCTTCCTCCGGCATTCGAGTCAACGCGGTCGCGCCCGGATTCATCGAAACGCCATTCACGGCCGAGGCACTCGGGAAGGAAGAGGTCCGCAACTGGCTGCTCGAGCGCACCCCGATGGGACGCATCGGCAAGCCCGAGGACGTCGCCAACGGCGTGGCATTCCTCGCCTCGGACGAGTCGAGCTGGGTGACCGGGACGACGCTGTTCGTCGACGGTGGTTGGACGATCTACTGATGCCTCGTCCACTTATCGCAGTCACCGCCGACCGGAGCGTGCAGCAGTCCGCTTTCGGTCCGCGGGACTCCACACTTCAGGTGCTCAGCTACGCCGAAGCCGTTGTCTCTGCGGGCGGCCGACCGGCGATCCTCCCGGCCACGGAGACGATCCCGGAGGACCTGCTCGACGGTTTCGACGCGCTTCTCCTCACCGGTGGCGGCGACCTGTCCCCGGAGATGTACGGGCAGGCGCCGGACGAGGCCGTATACGGTGTCAGCCCCTTCCGTGACCGTTTCGAGACGGCCCTTGTGCGTGACGCCCGTGAGCGAGGACTGCCGATCCTGGCGATCTGCCGGGGGCTGCAGCTCATCAATGTCCTGCGCGGGGGCACGCTCATCCAGCACCTCGACGGGCACTGGCAGACCCGCCCGTCGAACGAAGCGGACCACGAGATCGCCGTCGAACCGACATCACTTCTTGCGGGCATCGTCGGAGAGCGGATGGCGGTGAACAGTTACCACCACCAGGCCGTAGCGCGTCTGGGCGAGGGGCTGACCGTCACCGCACGCGCAGGGGAAGTGGTCGAAGCGTTCGAGGACCCGTCCGCCAACCTCATCGCAGTGCAATGGCACCCGGAGCACCTGTACCTGACCTCACCAGACAACCATGCTCTGTTCGACGACCTTGTTCGCCGGGCGAGCGCGTACACCGAAAGGAAACCGGCTCATGTCTGACAACGAAACCCTCGCCGAGTTCGACTTCCACGGCAAGGCACTCGACACGATCTTCGACGACTACGCGCAGATGCACGAGTCGAAGCCTGTCGGCCACAGCTCGAAGTACGGCGGGTTCTGGTACATCTCCAAGAGCGAGGACATCTTCGACGCGGAGCAGGACCCGGAGACATGGTCGGTGGGTCCGTCGATGCTGCTGCCGTCCTTCGGCACGGAGATGCCGCTGATCCCCATCGACATCGACCCGCCCACGCACGCCGGCTTCCGCAAGCTGCTGCTTCCGATGTTCACTCCGATGGCGATCAACAAGCTCGAACCGGGCATGCACTCCACGGCCATCGAACTGTCGGATCAGGTGAAAACCGCGTTCGAGGACAGCGAAGTCGTCGACGTGTCGGCACTCTTCGCCCGTCCCTACCCGACGATCATCTTCAGCCGACTCGCCGGATACCCGGAGAAGGACTGGCCTCTGTTCGACCAGTGGATCGACGACATCATCTACGAGCGGACCAAGTCTCCCGAGAAGGCGAAAGCCGCCGGAGACGACCTCATCGCCTACGTGCAGCGCCTCATCGACGACGGGCGCGCAGGGAAGGCACTCGAGGGCATCACCGGCGAGCTGCTCAACGCGACAATCGACGGACGCCCGCTGACTGATGACGAGTTGGTCTCCTACGGATACCTGCTGTTCCTCGCAGGCTTGGACACCACCGCATGGGCGATCCGCTCCTCACTGTGGTACCTCGCCCGCAACAAGGAAGCGCAGGCACTTCTGCGCCGCGAGCCCGACCGGATCGTGGATGCGGCTGAGGAGTTCCTGCGTACGCTGTCGCCCGTCCAGGCGATGGCGCGCACCGCGAAGCAGGACACCACGGTCCGCGGGCAGGAGATCAAGGCGGGCGAGCGTGTGGTGCTGGTGTTCGGAGCCGGCAACCGAGACCCCGAGATCTACGACAACCCGAACGACATCGACATCACTCGCGAGAACAACCGGCACCTCGCGTTCGGCGGCGGTATCCACCGGTGCCTGGGCTCAAACCTCGGACGCAAAGAGCTCGTGATCTCCCTCGAGCACTTCCTGGCCACCATCCCGGAATTCGAGCTGGCCCAGGAGGAGCCCTGGCATGGTGTCGGGTCGCTGCGGCTGCGTCTGACAGGAGGCGAGTGACATGACGAAGATCTGGGTGGACCCGGCACGGTGCCAGGGACACGCACGGTGCTTCATGATCGCCCCCGAGACCTTCTACATCGACGATGAAGGATACGGGCATGTGGTGGAAGGACGTGAGGGCGCCTTCGAAGAGGAGAACACGCGAAGAGCCATCAGAAACTGCCCTGAGCGTGCCATCAAGCTCGTCGAGACGGAGGACGCGTGAGCGAGTCGCTGGTCGTGGTCGGCGCTTCCGTCGCGACCACGGCGTTTATCGAGCGGCTGCGGGAACTCGGCAACAGTGCGCAGGTCACGGTCATCGACTGTGACCCCGACGCCCCATATGACAGGCCCCCGCTGTCGAAGCACTACCTTGTCGAGGGTGAGGCGGACGATATCGCCGTTGACTGGAGCGACCTGAATGCCGAGCTCGTCCGTGCACGTGCCACGAGCGTGGACACGTCGGCGTCGGTCGTCAGAGTCGAGTACCCCGATGGGCGGATGGGCGCTGTGCCGTTCGACCAACTTGTGATCGCCACGGGTGCGAGCGCCGCGCGGCTGCCTATCGAACCGGAGGACACCACGGTACTGCGGAGCGCCGCGGATGCCCGAAGGCTGCGCGAGCGCACGGCGAACGGCGAGTCTGCCGTGGTCATCGGCGCGGGAGCCATCGGCGTGGAGCTCGCCTCCTCGCTCGCCGCCCGCGGATCGAAGGTCGCGCTCCTGGACCGAGCCGCAGGGCCCCTCGAGCGACTGTTGGCCGGCCACCTGGGCCAGGAGACGTCTGCCTGGCTCGCGGATGCGGGCGTTGCCTGTCATTGGGAAGCCGATATCGCTCGCATCAGCACCACTGACCGCGGCTGGGAGGTGGAGCTCCGAGACGGGCCTGTGCTTGTCGGTGACGTCCTCATCAGCGCCGTGGGCGCCCGCCCTGCCGTCGGGTGGCTGGAAGAGAGCGGCCTCCTCACCCAGGGTGCGTTGCTCGTCGACGACGACGGTCGTGTCGTTCAGGAAGGGGCCGTCGTCCCGCACCTGTTCGGTATCGGTGACGCGGTCACGCGCATGCGCGACGGCGGTCCGGGCCAGCGCACGGAGAGCTGGGCCGAAGCGCGACAGCAGGGTGCACACCTTGCGGAGATGCTCACCGGCGTGAACAGGCAGCCGGCGCCCCCGTCATACTTCTGGACGGAAGTCGCAGGACGCAAAGTCCAAGTGGTCGGGGCGCTGCATCCGGACGCCGTGCCGGTGCTGGAGTTCGAGAACCCAGAGCGCGGAGCGACGCTTCACCGCTATGACGCGCCGGACGGCACAAGCGCGTGGATCGGCGTCAACGCGCAGCCGCGCATTGCGAGGCTGCTGACGGCGGCGTGAGAGGGACACCGCTCGAAGAAAGGGGGCATGTGCATGACGCACATGCCCCCTTTCACTTTCGTACTCCGTGCACGCTGGCTCCGTCCCCGCGTGAGCCAAGGTAAGACAACTGAAGCGGGCGAGCGACCCGTAGACGGCGGAAGAGGAGCGATGACGAACCTGACAATTCCCGTATGGAACCCGGCGACCGAAGAGCAGATCGACGAGGTGCGGGCGTTCACCCGCGCTGACGTTGACATCGCTGTAGAGCGAGCGGTCGCTGCGCAGAGAAGCTGGGCACGCCTTCCTATCGCGCAGCGCCAGCAGTTCCTGTTCGACCTCGCTGATGCGGTGTCTCGCCATCGGGAGGAGCTGGCCAGTCTCGAGTCACGCGATGTGGGAAAGCCGATGACGGCGGCGCTCGCTGAGGCAGACAGCGTCGCTGGGGTGTTCCGCTACTACGCCGGCACCATCGACAAGCTGACCGGTGAGACCATTCCCGTCGACGGGGGCGTAGCACTGACCTTCCGCGAGGCAATCGGTGTCGTCGGGGTCATCACACCCTGGAACTTCCCCCTGCCCATCGCCAGCTGGAGCATCGCGCCCGCCCTCGCGGCCGGTAACGCCGTCATCGTCAAGCCGGCGAGCATGACCCCGCTGTCCACCGTCCGGCTTGGCGAGCTCGCCGCGGAGGTCTCCCCGATTCCGCACCTCCTGCAAGTGGTCACGGGCGGCGGCGCAGAAGTGGGCTCAACTCTCATCGAGGACTCGAGGGTCGGGAAGATCAGCTTCACCGGGTCCACCGAGGTGGGGCGATCCATCCTCCGCTCCAGCGCTGACACCATGAAGCGGGTCACCCTCGAACTCGGCGGAAAGTCCGCGAACATCGTCTTCGCTGACGCCGACATCGCCAAGGCGGCAGCATCCGCGCCATGGGCGGTGTTCGACAACACCGGTCAGGACTGCTGCGCACGAAGCCGCATCCTCGTGCAGCGGCCCGCTCTTGACGAATTCCTTGAGAAGTTCGTCGCCGCCACGAGTGCTCTGCGGATCGGAGACCCGTCGCGGCTGGACACTGACCTCGGCCCCCTGGTGTCACAGGAGCACCGTACGACCGTCGAGTCCTTCCTCGACGACAAGCTCGATGTGGTCTTCAAGGGATCCGCCCCGGACGGCCCCGGCTACTGGATGGCCCCCCACATCGCCGTCGACCAGGACGGATCCACCCGCGCAGCCCGGGACGAGATCTTCGGCCCCGTCGCCGTGGTCATTCCCTTCGACACGGAGGAGGAGGCGGTCCGGCTCGCCAACGAGACGATCTACGGTCTCAGCGGCTCCATCTGGACCAGCAACGTCGGCCGCGCGCTTCGCGTTGCGAGGGGTGTGGAGAGCGGGACCTTGTCCGTGAACTCGAACTCCTCCATCCGTGTGCAGGTCCCGTTCGGTGGCTTCAAACAGTCCGGCATCGGACGCGAGCTGGGGATGGAGGGCGTGCGCGGCTTCACAGAGCCGAAGTCGGTCTTCATCAACACCGAATCATGACCATACAGTTGAGCGTCGCTGAGGGGGAAGCGAAGATGGCCGCGTCAGATGCTGCGGAACTCACCATCCTTTTCGGGAGCCAGACCGGCAACGCGGAGTACCTGGCATTCCAGATCCACGGGAAGGTGGAGAAGGCCGGCAACAACGCGCAATTGGCGTCCCTTGAGGACTGGCTGCACTCCGGAGACCGGCAGCTCCAGCGACTTCTGGTTGTGACCTCCACGCACGATAACGGCCACATGCCGGACAACGCGGCAGAGTTCTGGGACTGGCTGCAACAGCTCCCCGCCGGAGCCTTCGAAGGACTGCCCTATGCGGTCCTCTCCATCGGCGATTCCATGTACGAGGACTTCTGCAAAGCCGGCCACGACATCGACCAGCGGCTCGAAGAACTCGGAGCCGCTCGAATCGTCGAGAGCATCGACTGCGACATCGACTTCGAGTTCAGTGCCGAGCGATGGGCGAAGCCGGCAGTTCAGCAACTGCTCGACACCCAGCCCTGGGACGGTGCGGTCTCTGCCGACTCTGAGGATCCGGGTCAGGCCGTTGCAGAGAAGCACACGGCCTCGGACCGGGACCGGACCGCCAGGGTGGTGGCAACCCAGCAGCTGTCCAAGCCCGGTTCCGCGAAGTACGTCGCTCACTACGAACTCGCGTTCGATGAGCCGTTCACCTACGCGCCCGGTGACTCGCTCTCGGTGTTCCCGAAGAACTCCGACCGTCTCGTCTCTCAGTGGATTGACGTCTTCGGGGAGCAGACCATTGACGGGCGGGCTTTCCGGGACATCCTCAAGCACGACGTCGAACTGCGTCTGCCGCACCCCGGTCTCATCGTCGGTCTGTCGCGGCTGCAACCGGACAACAACTCCGTGAAAGAGATCATCGACCTCATCCAGTCAGGCTCCCGGGAGCGCCTGGACGCATGGCTCTGGGGTCGTGACGTGCTGGACGTCATCACGGACCTCGGCTGCGAGAGCATCCCTGCGGCGGACGTCCTGGCGGAGCTTCGACCTCTCCAGCATCGGGACTATTCGATCTCATCCAGCCCGCTCCTCGATGACGGCAGACTGCACATCACCGTCGCGGGGGTCAAATATGAGCGGGATCGTGGCGAACATCAAGGAACCGCAACCGAGTTCCTGCGCGAACGTGCTGAGGACGGAGCGGCGTTCACCGTCCGCCGCGTACCCGCACACGAGTTCACTCTCCCCGCTGACGACCAGCCGGTGATCATGATCGGGCCGGGTGTGGGGGTCGCACCGTTCCGAGCATTCCTTCGGCATCGCGATGCCTCCGGCGCCTCCGGCAGCAACTGGCTGTTCTTCGGGGATCAGCACCGCGCCTTCGACTGGCTGTACGAGGACGAGTTCGAGGACCTGCGAGCACGCGGCGTGCTTGACCGGCTCGACGTGGCTTTCTCGCGTGACCAGGCGGAGAAGCTCTACGTGCAGCACGTCATGCTCGATCACGCAGATCAGCTGAGGGAGTGGGTGGACGGCGGAGCGTACATCTTCGTGTGTGGGGATAAGACACGCATGGCCGCAGACGTCGACCGGGCGCTGGTCGACATCCTCGGCGCAGGTGACTCGTCCGCCGGAGAGCAGCGTGTGGCCGACCTGAAGGCGGCAGGGCGCTACGTCAAAGACGTCTACTGAGCCGCGACTGAACTGCTCACCCTGGCGCTCGCAACCCGAGCCGCGAGCGCCAGGGGCGACCACGCGGTGCCGGGACCCAGCACGATGCCGAGCACATGCTCGATACGCTGCATCCGCTGCCGCAACGTGTTGCGGTGGATGAGCAGCTCCTTCGCGGTCTCTTGCACAGAACCACCCCATCCCGCGAGAACAGCTAGAGTCTTCACGAGCTGCGTTCCCTGCTTGATGTCGTACTGAACCAAAGGCTCGAGCATGCCGACGAGCGACACGACGGTAGGAGCCAGCTCCCGGACGACATCACTCAACGGCAGCATGCCGCGGACATCCTGATATATCGCCAAAGACACCGGAGATATCTGGCCGTACACGCCGGCCCATTCCAGAGCGCTCCGGGCATTGTCGATTGCTTGACGGATGTCGTCAGGGGTGGAAGTGACCGAACCGACGCCAATCGAGGCTCGCAGCCCCGCCCCTTCAGCGAGTCGCTGGGTGGCCTGGAACACGTGCGAGCTCAACTCAGGTGCCAGCCGGCCTCCGGGCGCATCGGCGAGGACCAAGCCCCACGTGGAGTGCAGGAGCACGACCGCGCGGTTTCCGGCAGCCACGCTGAGAGCATCCTTCAACGCCCGGCTGGCTGTCTCCCAATCGCTCTGCACGCTGTGCACACGGACAAGAATGGGACAGACCGGGCCATCCAACCCCAGCTCACCGAGGATGCTGGCCGCTTCCCTATCGTCCTGCGTGAACCGCAGCCTGGTCGCCAGAGAGGAGCCCACCGAGTTCAGGTCGACAGCTTCGAGAAGTACTCCAAGTTGCATGGCGAGCGCGCTCAGCCGCTCGACGTCTCGGGAGCGGAACCGTGCGGGCCGGTAGCAGGTGAGGATGCCACGAGAGGCGCCGACACCGAGCGCGACAGACATGTGCTCGAGGCCCCCGCAGTGCTGGTCGATGCTGCTTTGAGCAGCGGAACGGGAGTGCGTCGACCATACACGTTGACCTGTGTCAGTTCGCGACGCGAACATGATCGGGGTCGCGGCGTTTTCACGTCTGCTCATGTACTCGAGCATGCACACCTGCCCGTCGATGAGCTCCAGCACACGTTGCGCGGCGAAGTCCAAGGCGGGAACCAAGGACGTCCGGGAAGCGGTCGGAAAATCCAGCAGGAAGTGCGCGATTGCGGACTGATGGTTGAGGTCGTTCACGGTCTCAGCGCGCACGAGGCCCGTGGCTAGTAGGCGGCCGACCTCAACGGCGATGGCCAACTCATCCTCACCGAAGGCGCTCTCCTCTGTGGAGTACAAGGCGAACACACCGCGAAGATTGTTCGACTCGTCCGCAATAGGCGCGGCGAGCACCGAGTGGAACTCCTCCTCCTCGATGCTTGCGAACGGGACGAATCGGGGGTCCTCGGCGGGCGCGCGGTTGATGATGACGGACTCCTGACGCATCGCCGCCCATCCCGCGATTCCTTCGCCGAGACGCAACCGGATCTCATCTATTCCCGTCTGTTGCGGGACTTGGGTCGCCACCCGGAGAACGAGGCGTTCGTCTTCCTCATCCCACAAGTACACGAACACGGCTTTCGTGTCGGTGGCGCGCGCAACCAGCTGCACCGCGTCCTCGGCAAGCTCGACGGGATCACGACCCTGAGCGAACAGCAGCACGAGCTGCGAGAGAACCGCTGCGCGGCGCTCTGCGAGAACATCCTTACGATCCGATGACAACTGCGACACCTTCCCTGATTGGCGCAGACTCCTTCGCCTCGCCCCGCGACTCTAAGACGCCGAAGGCATCATCGCTTGTGCGTGACACACTCCGAGGACGCAGTGAGTGTGCCTGATGCACATAGTAGACCTTCGGTGAACTGGCAGAGTTCTGCTGTTGTCGCCGATGCGGGCGCAACGAGGAGGGTGACCCGGATGCCAACCGATTTGCTGACTAGCGACGCTTCGCACCCACATCTGTGGCGGCATTTCTCCGACATGGGTGGCGCGGCGCCCCAGGTGTTCGTCGAAGGACGGGGCAGCTACCTCATCGACGAGTCAGGCGAGAGCTATCTCGACGCGCTGTCGAACTTGTATTGCGTCAACCTGGGATATTCCTACGGCGCAGAGATGGGCCGTGCGGCCTTCGCTCAGTACTGTCAGCTGGGGTATCACTCGTCATGGGGTTCCACGCACCCGCGGGCGTTGGAGCTCGCGGACCGGTTGGCGAAATTGGCACCGGTTGGCCTGAACCATGTGTTCTTCACCCCGAGCGGTGGGGAATCGGTCGAAGCGGCGTGGAAACTCGCCCGCGCGTTCGCCTTGGCGAACGGCGAGGACCGGTGGAAAGTCATCTCCCGGCAGTCGGCGTATCACGGTACGACGTTGGGTGCGCTCTCGTTGAACGGACTTGACCATCTGAGGGAACAGTTCGCACCGATGCTGGTTCCGAGCATTCGAACGTCGAACACCAGGCGGCTGTTCGGTACCGGCGCGGACTCTGTCGATGACGGCGTGCGTGAGTTGCTCGACGAGCTCGAACAGCAGATCATCGAGAACGATCCGTCCACGATTGCGGCCTTGATCGTTGAGCCAGTGCAGAACCACGGCGGCATGCTCTCTGCCCCGCCGAGCTACTTCGCGGGTCTGCGGAGGCTGTGCGATGCCTACGGCCTGCTGCTGGTGGCGGACGAGACGATCACCGCTTTCGGTCGCTGCGGTGTATGGTTCGCCAGCGCGAGATTCGGACTGGACCCGGACATCATTGTGACAGCGAAAGGGCTGTCCTCTGCGCACGCTGTGATGGGGGCGGTGATCGCCTCAGACCGGGTGTTTGCTCCCTTCCTACGTCCGGGTTCGTCGTTCCTCCACGGGAACACCTTCGGCGGTCATCCGGTGATGGCGGCTGTCGCCCTCAAGAACCTCGAAATCATGGAGCGGATAGACCTCCCCGGCCAGGTTAGGGCACGGCAGACCGCCCTGGAGAAGGAGCTGCGTTCGCTGTTGGATCTCGATGTGGTCCACGATGTGAGAGGCGCCGGGTACTTGTGGGCCATCGAGCTTGTTTCGGCGTCAGCGGACGCCCCGCACGGGAAGCGCATCTGGGGTCCGCTCGACCTTGAGAAGAGATTGCATCAGTTGGGCGTGCTCACTCGGGTAGCGTTCGACGACGACATCGCGATTATCAACGTTGCCCCGCCGCTCGTGGCGGAGCAGACTGAATTTGACATCATCGTCGATGCCTTGCGGTCTGTTCTCAGCACCGTGAGCGCGCAAGCTCAGGAACGGCGCGACCAAGCGGTCTCTACGACGATGTAGGGGCGTACTCGAAGGAGGATCATGCCTGACACAAATAGCGCGCTGCCGCGGTTGACTGGGGCTCGCGATGGCTGGGTGCCTCCGACGGACTACTGCCCCGTCTCCATCGGTGCCCGTCTGATCGCTGACCGTTGGACGCTCCTCATCGTCCGCGAGATGCTTGTAGGAGCGACGCGGTTCAATGCCATTCACCGGGCACTGCCTACGATGTCCCGCACGTTGTTCGCGACGCGACTGCGCTACCTCGTACGAATCGGTGTCGCGGAGCACTCATCGGACACCGGCGAATACCATCTCACGGCGGCCGGCGTTGCCCTGCGTCCGGTTCTCGAAGCGTTGGGTGCGTGGACCCTCGACTGGAGGGTCTCTCCGTCGACGGACGCCGATCTCAATGTCGGCGCGCTTCTGTGGCAGATGCATCTCGGGCTGCAGCGGGACCGTCTTCCCAGCGGAGGTATCGTCCTTGCCTTCCGGTTCCCCGACCAGAACCCGGGCGAAGCGTGGATGTACGCCGACGACCAAGGATCCGGTGCCTGCATCGGAACGCCAGAGAGGGAACCAGATCTGACGGTCATCGTCGACCTGCGCGTGCTCAATGAGCTCTGGTGGGGCAAACGACAGTGCGCGGTGGCTATCGCCGAAGGCGACGTCGGGTTTCGTGGAGCGGAGGCGTTGGCCCGCGCGTACCCCACGTGGTTCCGGCCGCAGAGCCTCACAGCGTGAGCTCGTGATGGACGCCGGCTGTGCCGGCATCCACCACGACATCAGATTCAGGCGGGGACCCACTGCAAGTCGGACATCTTCAACCAGGTTTGCACCACCGTGTCCGGGTTGAGGGACATGGAGTCGACCCCCTGCTCCACCAGCCATTGGGCGAGCTCGGGGTGGTCGCTGGGGCCCTGCCCGCACACTCCGACGTACTTGCCCCGAGCCTTGCACGCCGTGATCGCGAGCGACAGCATCTTCAACACGGCGGGGTCGCGCTCATCGAAGGATGCAGCGACGATGCCGCTGTCTCGGTCCAGCCCCAACGTCAGCTGCGTCATGTCGTTAGATCCGATGGAGAAGCCGTCGAAGAACTCGAGGAAGTCATCGGCGAGTACAGCGTTCGAAGGCAGCTCGCACATCATCATGACCTTCAGGTCGTTCTCACCCCGGCGGAGCCCGTTGCTTGCGAGAAGGTCCGTGACCGTAGCAGCCTCCTCGAGTGTTCGCACGAACGGCACCATCACCTGCACGTTTCGCAGACCCATCTCGTCACGAACGAACCGCAGGGCTTCGCATTCCATGGCGAAGCAGTCGCGGAAGTCGTCTGAGATGTACCGGGACGCCCCGCGGTACCCCAGCATCGGGTTCTCCTCCTTCGGTTCGTAGAGTTCACCGCCGAGGAGGTTGGCGTACTCGTTGGACTTGAAGTCCGACAGCCGCACGATCACGGGTTCCGGAGCGAATGCCGCGGCGATGGTCGCGACACCCTCGGCGACCCGCCGGATGAAGAACTCCCTCGGGGAGGGGTAGGCCGCGATGCGTTCGTCGACCTCCTGCCGGAGAACAGAAGGCAGGGTCTTGTGATCCAACAACGCCTTCGGGTGGATGCCGATTTGACGGTTGATGATGAACTCCAACCGGGCAAGCCCTACACCATGGTGGGGCAGCCGCGAGAACGCGAAGGCCTGGTCGGGTGTGCCGACGTTCATCATGATGCGAGTCGGAGTCGGCGGCATGTGATCGAGTTCTGTCACCTCCTCGTCGAAGTCGATGATACCGGCGTACACGAAACCGGTGTCCCCTTCCGCGCAACTGACCGTCACATCTGTGCCGTCATTGAGCACGGTGGTGGCGTTTCCTGTCCCGACAACGGCGGGGATTCCGAGTTCGCGCGCGATGATCGCGGCGTGGCATGTGCGGCCACCACGATTTGTCACGATGGCCGCAGCTCGCTTCATGATGGGCTCCCAGTCAGGATCAGTCATGTCCGCGACGAGGACATCTCCGGCCTGGAAGTCCTGCATGTCGTCCACGCTGTCGAGCACACGCGTCGTTCCCGCACCGATCCGCTGGCCGATGGCGCGACCCTCGGTGAGGATCTCACCAGGCCCCTGGAGCGTGAAGCGGGTGAGCACGTTACCCGTGGCACGCGACACCACAGTCTCCGGTCGCGCTTGCAGGATGTAAAGGTGACCGTCGATGCCGTCTTTCGCCCATTCGATGTCCATCGGGCGCCCGTAGTGCTCCTCGATGGTCAGGGCGAGGCGCGCGAGCTCTTTGACCTCGGTATCAGTGATCGAGAACTCACGTCGCGCCCACTCCGGAACCGGGACGAACGCCGTGCTCTTACCGGCATCGACCCGGTCGGTGTAGCGCATCGCCGTGGCCTTCTCGCCGACGGAACGTCGCAGGATCGCTGGGCGTCCCTCGCGCAGCACCGGTTTCGACACGAAGAACTCGTCCGGGTTCACAGCCCCCTGGACGACTGCCTCACCCAGGCCGTAGGAACTGGTGATGAAAACGGCCTCGTCGAAGCCCGACTCGGTGTCGACAGTGAACATCACCCCGGATGCACCGAGGTCAGAGCGGACCATACGTTGCACGCCTGCAGAGATGGCCACGTCCGCGCTGTCGAATCCGTGGTGAGCCCGGTAGGCAATGGCCCGGTCGTTGTACAGGGACGCGAACACTGCCCGGATCGCATCGAGGATGTTGTCGATTCCGCCGACATTCAGGTACGTCTCCTGCTGACCAGCGAATGACGCGTCGGGGAGATCCTCCGCGGTCGCGCTGGACCGGACAGCCCAGGTCACCGATCTCGGTTCGGGGTCGGAGGTGACGAGTTCTTCGTACGCTCCCCGGATGTCGTTCTCGAGCTTCTGAGGGAGCGGGTGGGCAAGGACGAGACGGCGGATGTCCGCCCCGATTCGCGCGAGCTCCGTGACGTTGTCGACGTCGGTTCGAGCGATGACATCCGCGATGGTGGCCCCGAGCGATCCGTGAGCGATGAACTCCCGGTAGGCGTCAGCAGTCGTGGCGAAACCGCGGGGCACCCGAACTCCCAGATCGGTGAGGTGCGACACCATCTCGCCGAGTGAGGCGTTTTTCCCTCCCACTCGGCCCAGGTCGGACATCCCGACCTGATGGAACCACAGAACATTGGTCATGCTTGTCTCCTTTGACGGGCTGCTAACGCAGGTTGAGGGTTTGGATCACGACGGCGGACATCTCTTCGACGCTCTTCGCGGAAGAGTTGAGAAAAGGGATGCCCGCGCTGCGGTAAAGGTGCTCCGCTCTGCGAATCTCTGTGGTGCACTGGGTGAGGCTGGCGTAATGAGATTCCGGTCGACGCTCGTGTCGGACCTGACTGAGCCGTTGGGGTGTGGTGGTGAGGCCGAAGCACTTCAAGGCGTATGGGCGGATCTCGGGCGGCAGCTCGTCGCCTGGCAAGTCGTCGTCAGTGAGCGGATAGTTGGCGACGTGGACCCCGTGCTGCAGCGCAAGGTACAACGAGGTGGGGGTTTTCCCGCACCGGCTCGGCGCGATGATGATGACGTCCGCGCGGTCAAGCCTGCGGAAGCTCTGGCCGTCGTCGTGCTCGATGGTGTATTCGATGGCTTTGATCCGAGTGAAGTACCGGTCGGTGTCGGCAAGGGAGTGATACCGGCCTGATTCCGGAGATGCTGACGCCCCGAGCGTTGCTTCGATGCTGGTCAGGTGCCCGCGGAGCAGATCGATGAGAACTGCGGGAACGCTCGCGAAAGCCAGACCGATCTCAGGATTCTTCGCGGTGACGAAGACGATGGGCGGCGGGCCCGACGCGGCGGCCGCTTCTACGAGTTCAACAACGGCTGCGGCTTCCTGCAGGGTCTCCACGAAGGACACCGTCCTTCGCGTGAAAGCAAAGCCAGGGAAGTTCGACAACAGCGCGTTTCCCAGTGTCTCCGCGGTGATCCCAGTGCTGTCGGACACGAAGAACACCGCCCGGGGAGCGGAGGACTCAAGCATGGGATCACCTCGCCACTACCGTCGCTGAACGGCAATCCACGGGTATGTGCGCCGGGCACGCGTTTGTGATGTGCCTTGTGCATCGCAGCCACTTAGGTCGAGTGGTACGAAATCTGCACTGGAGGCGGTGACGCGTTCCGTATTGACTTTCGACACCGCCACACCGATGTGGCCCCTGCCATGACAGAAAGGCACAGCATGACAACGTCCGTCCAGCCGCCTGACTTCGAGCGTCTGTTCAACGCCATCAACGCGCAGTACATCGCCGTCGACCCGGACTTGCGGGTGGTCGCGGCGACCGACTCATTCCTCGCCGCAACGTTGAAGGAGCGCGCGAGTTCCATCGGGAAGCACATTCTCGATGTCTTCCCCGACAACCCGGACGACCCCACCGCGAACGGCACGGAGGTGCTCCGTCGCTCCCTCGAGGAGGTTCTGCACACCGGTCAGTCGCTGGTGCTCCAACCGCAGAGGTATGACATGAAGCGCTCGGACGGCTCGTATGAGGAGCGCTATTGGCAGCCCCACAACGAGCCGGTACTCGATGACGAAGGAAACGTCATCTACGTCCTCCACGGTGCGGAGGATGTCACCGCCCAGACCCTGTCCGCACGCAACAGCTGACCCCCGAGGAGCATCACATGTCCACTTCAGTCACTCTTGTTGGCGGGCCTACCGCCGTTCTCAACATCGGTGGAGTTCGAATCATCACCGACCCGACGTTCGATGCGCCTCAGACCTATCATCACCCCATCGCCGGGCCGGTTGTGAAGAACGCCGCTCCCGCCTTCACGCCAGAGGAGCTCGGGCAGATCGACATCGCACTGGCATCTCACGAGCACATCGATAACCTCGATGTCAGCGGCCGCGGATTCCTCACGATGGTGCCGCTCGCGTATACGACGGAGGAGGTTGCGTCGAACTTCGGGCCGAACGTTGTCGGCTTGGCGGAGCATGAGGCGCGCACCGTGCCACTCCCGGACGGCGGGGAATTGACCATTACTGCCCTGCCGGCCAAGCACGGCCCGGAGGGGGTGTGGGAGGCGCTCGGCCCGGTCATCGGTTTTCATCTGGCCGGCCCTGGGCTTCCGTCCGTGTACGTCAGCGGTGACAACTCGCAGATGGATGTCGTGGACGACATCGTCGACCGGTACGGGCCTGTGGACATCGCTGTGCTGTTCGTCGGCGGGGCAAAGTTCGACGTCATCGCCGACGGGAGCTACATCACACTCAGTAACGAGCTGGCGTTGGAGGCAGCTCAGCGGCTTCAGGCGAAGAAGGTAGTGGCCATCCACGAGGACTCCTGGGCTCACTTCAGCCAGAACGCCGAGCAGATCCGTGAGGTTTTCGCGGCCGCCGGCCTAGGCGATGCCATCGTCGCTCTCCACCCCGGCGATACCGTCAGCCTCGATTGACGCCCATAGGGAAACGATTGAAAGGAATGCCATGAACGCTCACTCGAACGACAACATCGAGGAAGCCCCAATGACGGACATGCAGAAGGGGAACTTCTCCGACCCCTCCGGATACGAACTGATCACCATCGGGCGAATCACCAAGCGCCTAGTGACGCTCGATGGGGCGAGCGCGCTGCTCATCAGGTTCCCCGTCGGATCATCGGTAACCGAAGACGCGGTAAAGACGGGATTCCTCGACACCGACATGTGTCCTCAGCCCCACGTCGCCTACATCCTCAGCGGCACGCTCGGAGTACGCCAGCGAGACGGCGCCGAGCAGACGTTCACTGTCGGCGACGTCATGATGCTCCCTCCGAATCATGAGGCATGGACAATCGGTGACGAGGACTGCGTGTTCATCGAGTTCATGCGCGGCACGAGCGATGTGTACGACTACTGGCCGGAGCACTAGTAGCACCCGACCTCACCTCCTGTGCGGTGTCAGACTCCGATGCGCTGTACGTGCCGGTCGCCGTGGCCGTCAGTCGAAGAGACGACGGCCATCGGGCCTCAGTATTCTCCATGACTCGGTGGAGGTTGACGAAGAACGCTCCGCTCGCAGGGAGCACGAAAGGAGGGGCGTGACGTCCGGTGACGTCAAGGCCACCGTCACCCGTGACCTCACTGACGCCGATGTTCAGGCCCGTATCAAAGGTGAAAGTAAGCCCAGTTCGCCCGTAGCCACTCAGGACGCCGTCCAAGGATCGGCTCGCCGACGTTGTCGCCGCAGGATTCCCGAGAAGCGCCTTGCGCCGCGTACATGGCCATCATGGCCGTCGAGACCGCGCATAGAGGAGGGGTGACCTACCCGGACCTGCCCGATGGCTATGAGCATGGCACCACCCGTGCCTACTCTCATTGCCGTCCTACGTGCGATGCGTGCCGTGCCGCGAACAGTGCCGCGGCCGCCGCGCGTCGTGCGGCTCGGTTGGCCGAGGGCATGCCGGAGAAGGCGCCCGGAACGCCGAGCGGGTACACGTTCTGGAGTTGTCGCTGCAGGCGCTGCAACAAGGTCGCCCGAGCACGGTCGAAGGCCCGCACTCGCGCCGCGCGGGTGAAGCCCGATCTCGGGGTCATGCCCGACGAAGTTCACGGCACGCCGCGGCTACAATCGCTGGAACTGTCCGTGCGCTCCCTGCCGCGCTGCCGGAACCGAGATGCGCGCTGACGCGCGTGCCCGGAAGCGCGGCAAACACGACGGCCCCGTCGCTGTCCGCCGATACAGCTATCGGATCTACCCAGAGCTCGAGGCGGCCGAGAACCTTCGACGTGTGTTCGGATCGTGCCGCTTCGTCTACAACTCGTACATCGCGCTCGCCCGAGAGCGGTACGCCGCAGGCGGAAAGCACCCGAGCGGCTACGACGCGGCGAAGACCCTCGTCACCGAGGCACGGAAGAGCCCGAACACTGCCTGGCTTGCCGAGGTGTCCCACACAGCCCTGTCGGCAGCCGTGCATGACGCCGCCGATGCGTACCGGCGCTTCTTCGATTCGGCAGCCGGCAAGATCCAGGGCCGACGCGTCGGACGCCTGCGGTTCAAGTCGCGGCGCACCTCGCGCAAGTCTGCTCGCTTTGCCGAGGATTCGTTCACGATCCGAGGCGGATGGCAGAACACCCGTCGCGGAGGAGGCGCGCTTCACCTCGCGAACATCGACCAGGACATCCCTGTCAACTGGCATCGCCCGCTTCCCGGGTACCCGAGCGCCGTGACCGTGCGCGAGGATCCCGACGGGGAGTTCTGGGTGTCGTTCATCGTCCGCGTTCCGGTCGAAGCCTCGAAGCAGCCGACCCGTCGTCCTCGGGCGGCCGGCATTGACGTCGGCCTGAACGACTACGCCGCGATCTCCTACTCCGACGGCACCCGCGAGAAGATCGCGAACCCCCGTCATTACCGTGCCGCGGAAGCGACACTGCGTCGCGCCGACAAGTACCTCTCCCGGAAGACTCCCGGGAGCCACAACTACGCGAAGGCGAAGCGAGCGCGAGCTCGTGCACATCGTCGCGTGGCAAACCTCCGTGAGGACCATGCCCGTCAGCTCGCCTCGAAGCTCAGCCGTGAGAACCAAACGGTCGTCATCGAGACACTGAACATCGCAGGCATGGCGAACACGAACATGGCCAAGAGCATCAACGATGCCGGCTGGGGACAGTTCCTCCGGTTCCTCGAAGAGGCGTGCACCCGCAAGGGGGTCGACCTCATCAAGGCTCCAAGGTTCTATGCCTCGACACAGATCTGCTCGGTCTGCTGTGAGAGCGGCGGTAAGAAACCGCTCAACATCCGCACCTGGCAGTGCGACTCCTGTGGGGTCAGCCTGGACCGCGACTACAACGCCGCGACCAACATCCTTGCCGCGGGGCCCGCGGTCTACGCCTGTGGACGAGACGTCAGACTTCAGCTCGCTGAAGCAGTCCCGGATGAAGCAGGAAGCCACCGATCCGAGGCGTCCACGGGCGTATCTCGCAGGCGGAAACGTGCCGCTGGCCGGCGCGTGCAGGCAAGTTCAGATCCGCGGAAAATCAAGGGTTTCCGGGGTGTCGTGGAAAGTCGGGGAGCTTAGCGTGGAATCGCCAGCAATCCTGTTTCACGAGCCCTACTCCCGACTGGAATCGCGGGTTTAGTGAACGACCCAAGCAGACTTTTAGAACTTGCGGATGTCTTTACTTTGACTTTGAAGTGGGTTCAATGCGAAAGTAATGAGTATGAGTAGGAAGAAGATTGTGATGACGGTGCAGGCCGCTGACGCTGCTCGTATCCTCGGGCAACAGATCCGACTCGGTCGGCATGCTCGCCGCATGACAGCGGCTCAGCTTGCGGAGCTCATCGATGTGTCCCCGCGGACAATGACGCTTATCGAGCGTGGCGACGCTGCCGTCTCGCTCGGACATGTCCTCAATGCCGCCGTGGCGGCCGGGGTGCCACTCTTCGACATCACGGACCCGAGGACCCTTGCTCGCACCCGCCAACAGGGCGAGCAGGCCCTTACGCTCATTCCTTCCAACGTCCGAAACCGACGAGAACAGGCAATCGACGATGACTTCTGATGGTCGGGCCTACGTCTGGATGTTCCCCCAGGGGAGCGCCGAACCCGTCGTCGCGGGGGTAGTGTTCCCATCCACCACTACGAAAGGCATGTCGTTTCAGTACGCCCGGTCGTACGTCGAACGCGGAGGAGTAGACCTCGGACCCGACCTTCCCGTCGAGCGGGGCGTCGCTTACCCGCCGGTGCCAATCCTCGATATGCCGTTCACCATTCGTGACGCCATGCCCGACAACTGGGGGCGTCAAGTCATCAATCGGCAGCTCGGGGTCGACCTCGAACACGTTCTTCCCGACCTGAGATACATGCTCGAGTCCGGCTCCGACCGCGTCGGTGCACTTGACTTTCAGGCAAGCGCCACAGACTACGTCCCACGACTCGGCGGCGGCAGGCTCAAGACCGTCGCCGAGACCGCCGTAGCCATCGATGACGACGCCCCCGCCGGGCCGGATCTGGACGCCGCAGTCCGGAACACGCTCACCGCGGCGGGAGGGTCCCAGCCGAAGGCGTTCGTTCGGTTGGACGGTCGGTCGTGGCTCGCGAAGTTCACGACAAACTACGACCGGGTGAGCCCGCTCATTAAGGCGGAACGCGCTGCGATCTACATCGCCGACAAGGCGGGTCTCGACGTGCCCGACGCGCGACTGGTGGACATCGGGGGTCGGGGGCTCACACTCCTCATCGAACGATTCGACCGCGTCGGTGACGAGCGGCGGATGGTCCTCTCCGGTAACACCGTCACCGAGTACGCGTCACCGGACGGGGCGTCTTATCCTCACCTTGTCGAGCGGCTAAGCCGCCTCAGTGCGAGGCCTGCGGAGGTAGGGCCCGAACTCTTCCGACGGTTGGCGTTCCGCATGGCGATGAGAATCGACGATGACCACCTGCGTAACGTCGCCGTGTTCTGGGACGGGACCAACGCTGAATTCACGCCCGCCTTCGACCTCTCGCCCGACCTGAATGCAACACCCGGAGGACTCACCGACATCGGCGGCGGAAGCCGCGAGTTCAGTCTCGAAGCGCTCGTGCGGCGCCACAGCTTCTACCGGGTGAGCCACGCGGACGCCCTGTCCACCGCACGTCACATGATTGACGCCGTCAGAGAACACCGTGAGGACGCGGCAGAGGTAGCTCAGATGACAGCGAGCGAGACACAGCTGCTGGTGCAGCGCACAGCCACCCCGGAGATCATCGGCGCCGTCGAGAGCACACATATCGCCACCCCTGGGCGCCCGTCTGCGGGACAAAGACGCCGAGGAGACCTCCAGCAAGGGACGACTCCGGCTGGAGGGAATCGTGGCAGCTTCGCCTCATCGGAGCATTCGCCGCCCGAGGTTGGGCTCTACGGCGAATAGGCCCTTCCGTGACGTTGCCGGCAGTGTTGTTCGCCGGCGGTGTTGACGGCGTGTTCAGCTCTTCCGCCGGCCCGAGATCCATCGCGGCCTTCGCGACGCCGCTGCGGGGTGGGGTTGTCCGGGGGTAGTGGGCGACGGGCCTGAGCCGGATCGGCTGCATGATGAGGATCATGGACCTTCCCTCGCTCTTGAGCGGCACAATTGACGTGTTCATCACCCTTGCTGAGTTGCTGCGAGCTCCTCCTGGATTCCGACCCGCTTCCGTGTCGTGAACGCATGTCGTCGTGAGCGCATGACGCTGCTTGACGACGCAATTGAACAGGCACCCGACGGTGACGCCGCCACGATGCCCGAAAGCTCATGATCGTCGCGCATCGCCTCGGCGCTGACTCCTTGCTCGCCTGGGTGAAGGCAGAGCTCAACGGCTATAGCGACGTCGCCAGCATTCCCGATTACCGCAGGCCGTTCACCGTCAACGCGCAGGCCGTCATCACTGGTCCGGGCTGAGCAAGGGCACAACCACCCCCGCGAGCAAGGGATCTCGGATGGATTCGACGGGCTGTCCGAAATGAGTTTCAAGGATCCTGTCGCGACGCTGGAAGCGTTCGCCGCATCTGAGTCGGGGATCGCGGTGCCCTGGGATCCCGCCTTCATCGCGTTGTACAACGGGTGGATCGAGGAGGGGTTGGTTCCCTTCATCGAGTATTGAGGGGTGTACAGCGCTCAGAGGGCTTTCCCAAAGGGAGCGCTTCGCGGGATCATCGACGTTGTCAGGACGAGGGCGCTCGAACTGGCGCTGGGCTAAGAGGAGTGGGCTTCTTCATCAAGGCGTTCGTGGTGAGGTTTCGTCAGCTCGGGGTCATCGACGATGCACAGGCGCGGAGTCTCTGCAAACAGATCTCCGCTCGGAAGCGGAACAAGTCTGAACCGTTGGAGGTCGGGAACGAGTCGGCTGTATGGTTCGCCAAGGTCATCGGCAACTCGACCAGGCGCGTCACTAGTGAGACGGGCCTCGGTGAGGCCTACTTCCGGAGATGGGTGGACTGGTCGCCGCGGGAGTTGAAGAGCGCAGGGGCAGTGATGAGCGTGATGCCTCCGTTTCGTCACACTCGGGATGAAACAGTGGAGGGCTCACTCGCCCCCGTGACGCAACTGCCCGGGTCAAGTCCCTGGAAGTGGTGTAACGGCTGATCCTTCGCTTTATGCGCTGAGCGCGATGAAGGTGTCGGCGACCACCTCGCTTTCGGTGTCGGGCAGGACGCGCATGCGGGAGCGGGCCAGAACGTCCAGCCCGAGGTAGCGGCGCCCCTCGGCCCACTCGTCGGTCTGCTCGGCCAGGACGCCGCCGACCAGGCGGATGATCGCGTCGCGGTTGGGGAAGATGCCGACGGAGTCGGTGCGGCGGCGGATCTCGCGGTTGAGGCGCTCGTTGGGATTGTTCGACCAGATTTGGGACCACACGTCTTTGGGGAACTCGGTGAAGGCCAGGATGTCGGCCCTGGCGGTATCGAGGTGCTCGGCGACCGCGGGCAGCTTCTCGGTCACGTAATCCAGGGTGCGGTCGAACTGGGCGTGCACGTCGGAGGCGGTGGGCTGGTCATAAACGGAGTGCAGCATCGCCTTCACCGCCGGCCACATGCTCTTCGGGCTCACGCTCATCAGGTTCGCCGCGTAGTGGGTGCGGCAACGCTGCCAGGTCGCGCCGGGCAGGTTCGCGGCAATCGCGTCCTTCAAACCGGCATGCGCGTCACTGGTGACCAGCTGCACGCCGGTGAGGCCGCGGGCGACGAGGTCTGCGAAGAACGCATTCCACGCCGACCCGGTCTCAGCTGTCGCGGTTTGCAGGCCGAGCACTTCGCGGCGGCCGTCACCGTTGACGCCAGTGGCGATCAGCACGACCGTGTTCACCACCCGGCCACCCTCACGAACCTTCATCGTCAGAGCGTCGGCGGCGACGAACGTGAACGGGCCCGCCTCAGCCAAAGAGCGGTGCCGGAACTGGTTCACGTGCTCGTCGAGCTCGGCAGCCATCCGGGACACCTGCGACTTCGACAGGGCGTGAATGCCGAGGGTCTTCACCAGCTTGTCCATCCGCCGCGTGCTGACGCCTGCGAGGTAGCAGTCGGCGATCACGGTGATCAAGGCCGCCTCGGAGCGCTTGCGACGCTCCAGAAGCCACTCCGGGAAATACGTGCCCGATCGCAGTTTCGGGATCGCGACATCGATCGTGCCAGCCCTGGTGTCGAGATCGCGGTGGCGGTAGCCGTTGCGGTGGGTGAGGCGGTCAGGGGACGGCTGTCCCCATTCGGCGCCGACCACGGCGTCGGCGTCGGCGGACAGGAGGGCGTTGATCATCGTTTGCAGCAGGTGTCGCATCAAATCCGGGGAAGCGTCGGCAAGGGCTTCACCGAGCACCGTTGCAGGGTCGACAATGTGGGGAGCGGTCATCGTGTTGATGCCTTTCGAGTTGGGGTAAGAGACTTCTCGAAGGATCACACGGTGACCGCGTTCACGTCAGCAACGACGTGCGCGACCACCGTGGGTTACACCACTATGCGGGGCTCCGCTTACACATCCGGGTTCTCAGCCCGATACTGCCGCTGCCACTCGGTCAGGTGTTCCCGGTTGCGCTGCTGCCAGTCCCGCGACGACGCCTTCACCTTCTCCGGGCTCTGATCTCGACGCTGTCTCGCCCTGGCCAGCACCGCGTCACGGTTGCGCTCGTAGTAGCGCCGCGAGTACTCCGCCGTCTTCTCTGGGTGCTCCGCGTGCCACCGCCTGATCGTCTCGCGCTTGCGCTCACGGTTAGCCTCGGTCCACCGCCGCACCCGCTCGCGGTCCTTCTCGCGCCGCTCCTTCTGCGCTCGCATCTTCCGCGACCGCTCCCGCATGTACTCCCGGTTCTTCCGGTTCACTTCGTCACGGTTCTCCGCGTGATACTTCGCCCGGTACGCGCGGATCTCCTCGCGATGCTCCTCGCGATACCGCTTCGCGTAGTCCCGCTTCGGATCGGCCGCAGCGCTCGCCGCAGCCGACTGCTCCTGCTCGGCGCGCTTCGCCTGCTGGCGTGCCTGACCCGCTCGCAGCCATGCCGCGTGAGGGTCGGTTGGTCCGCCAACCGGTCGCGCCGACGAGTCGTCGACGCCGGCGGACATTACGACTCCGCTGGCGCCAGCTCGAGCAACGTCTGGAACAGGGCGTACCGGTGAGCTGTCGGGTTGGTGATCGCCAGGCCGACCGCCTCTCGCAGCGGGGCGCGTTGCTCATCGGTCAGGTCGGTCACCGGCTCGAGGCACCAATCAACGTCGGTGTCGACGGTGTAGTCCGGCTCGTCGATGTGAATCTCTGGGTAGTACGAGATCGCCGCCAGCCCCACGCGCTGCAGGACGTCGTCTACCTCTTCGCGACTCGGCATCGCTCCTCCTCTCGTCGCGGGCTTGTGCCCGTCTGAGGGGTATAGGCCGCATCCCGGCTGCTTCGCGGACACAGAGTGCATCGCTCGCTCGCCGGCGCAATGTCGGACCCCCACCGTAGCCTATGAATGTCACATTCACCACCTACTACGGAGGACACCATGAAGCTCACCCTCAACTTCGGGCACCGCCAGGAAGAGATCGACCTGGGTGAACCCGACGCCCGCGACGGGCTGTTCGACAACGGCGAGATCGGCGCCTACGCCGGGAACATCTACCTGTACGTCGACGGCCGCGAGTACGGGTCGCTGTTCATCCACCACGACGACCAGGGGCCGATCATCGAGCTCGGCCAGTTCGACGAGACCGCCGACGAGTGGGTGACCCGCGCCGCGCTACGCGCCCTGCCGGCACACGTCGCGCAGCCGCTCGAGAACGCCGGCGCATGAACGGCCACGAAGGCGGCTCCAAGACCGTTGGCCGGTGGTACGTCGAGGTCAGCCCCCTCGGTGTGATCGCCGGCCCCCTCGAATCCGGGGCCACCTACACCACGACCACCCTCCGGTTCCCCATCGGATGGCGCGTCGGAAAGGTGTGGAGCAACGGCGTCGCGTCCGGCCCTCCCGAAATCTTCGGCATCCCCCGTCGAGTCGTCAGCGCCGCAGCCGGCATCGCCAGACAGATGCAATAGACCGAGCTGAGGGCGGCGGCAACTCCGCCGCCCTCAGTGACGCACTCGCGATGTCCCCCAGCGATGTCCGACCCCCTCCCTAAGCTGTGAATGTCACATTCACTAGCCGACGATCCGGGAGGACACCATGGCAACCATCAACCAGCACCCGTCCGGCGTCGCGGACTGGGCCACCATCTGCGCCTGGATCCACGAGAACCGCCCCGACCTTTGGGAAGGGCTCGGCCCCGCCGACGAGGACCGCGCACCCGCGAGCTGATCCAGCAGATGCAGGCCAGATCGCCACTTGACCTCCGGGCAGGAAACACCTACCCTAGTAAATGTCACATTCACTACTAACTGAGTAGAGGGAGAACCCACAGACCCACAACCAGGGGAACCGCGCAACGCCGTTCCCCTCCCAGGGACAGGCGCCAC
The DNA here is from genome assembly GCF_015040615.1 of Microbacterium sp. YJN-G. NCBI lineage: Bacteria > Bacillati > Actinomycetota > Actinomycetes > Micrococcales > Microbacteriaceae > Microbacterium > Microbacterium sp. YJN-G. Next base: position 97,776 of record NZ_CP060403.1, on the reverse strand, counting down.
ACCGCAGCCTGACGAGCGCTCGCCGCGCTCGCCGCCATGTCCCTCCCGGCGACCCGCCGTCCTCCCAACCAGGTCGCCGCCGCGGGGGCGGCTCCGTGACACAGCCGCCCCCGCCCCTTCCCCTTCATGTCCGCGAAGAGAACGATCCGCGGCCTATACCCACAGACGAACCGGAGGATCCCATGGACAGCATCGACACCACCGCACCGGCCGATTGGCACGACTTCTACGTCGACCCCTTCCCCGGCCGCAAGGGCTCCGAGCGGATCACCGACACCTGCGGCAAGTGCATCGGCACCGGCCTGTACACCGCGCCGACACATTTCACCGATGGCCAGGGGCGCCCGATCTGCTTCGACTGCCGCGGCACCGGCACCCGCAGCCGCCTCGTCAGCAGCGCCCGCGCCACCGCACGAGCCCACGCGAAGGCACACGCCGAGCACGTCGACACAACACGGGCGATCACCGCCCGCCGCGCCGCCTTCGAGGCCGAGCACCCCGGCCTCCGCGACCAGCTCACCGAGGCACACCTGAGCATGCGAGACGGAAACCCGCTGCGCGAGAAGATCGGCTACATCCTCGACTCCCTCGAGGACTACACCGGCACCCTCGACGACGACGAGGTCCGCACCGCCCACGAGCTGCTCGAGCAGTACGAGCTCGAGCTGGCCGCGCGCCGCCCGGTCCCCACCGGGCGCACCCTCATCCAGGGCGAGATCCTCGCGACCAAGACCACCGACACTCAGTGGGGAATCACCGTCAAGATCCTCGTCCAGGGCGAGGGCTGGCGCGTATGGGGCACCAAGCCCTCCGAGATCTCCACCGCCGCCCGCGGCGACGTCGTCGCGTTCACCGCCACCGTCTCCGCTTCCGACGACGACGACAGCTTCGGCTTCTACTCCCGGCCCACCAAGGCACACATCATCGCCGCCGGCATCCGCCGCACCGCATGAACGAGCGCCTCATGAACAGCCGCACCAGCCTGACCATCTACCCCGCCCACGACGAGAAGTCTCTGCTCCCACCGACGCCGATCCTCGTCGACGAGCACTACTTCGTGCGCGCCGGGCTCGAGCAGCTCCCCGCACGACTCATCGGATTCAGCCCCGCCGGCGCGCTCGCCATCACGGCATGGGTTCACGACGTGTTCCGCACCCCCGAGCTCGCACGCGACCTGTACCCGATCTTCATCATCGCCGGCCACGTCCAGGCGTATCCGATCCCCGCAGCCAGAGTCACCGTGCGCGAGCCATCCGGCGTCGTCCAGGTCGTCATCACAGACCCCCGCGGCAAGCGATACCGCCCGTACCTCGGAGAGGACCGCGACGTCGCCGACCGCATCGCCGCCGCCTGGGGTTCCCACCGCGGCTACTCCGCCACCGTCCAACCGATCACCCCGGCAACAAGCGCCTGACCACGCGAACGGAGATCACCATGCGCTGCCTTATGTGCGAAGAGCCGACCACCATGTACATCCCCTCCGACGACGTCGACGGGATCGGGCTGCACAGCTGCGGCGCGTGCGGCTTCGAGATCGAAGCTCCCCGCGACGAGCCCGTGCGGATGATTCCCGTCAACGAGCGTCGAGAGCGGCCCGTCGACGTGACGACGACGACGGTTGCGAAGACCCTGCAACCTCTCTAGTATCAGTGAATGTCACATTCACTACTTTCTTACTGATCCGAGGAGTGCTCCCCAATGAGCGAAGAGGCAGCGACCGTCACCGAGGAAGTCGTCTACGTCGGCCGCAAGGCCGCGAGTAATGGAAAGCTCGCGCACTGGTATCGGACGCTCGACGACGGTGAGCTCACCAGCAAGGAGCTCGGCTCGTACAAGCCGTACACGTCGGCTCCGGTGGGCGCGATCATCACGATCACCCGCCCCGCCGGCGAGCCGACCGTGCTCTACACGGGCGGACAGTACACGCCACGGATCACCGGCAGATACGCCGACACAGCCGCCACCGACGAGTGGCGCGTGGCCGATCAAGCGGAGGCGCAGCGGGATGCGAATGAGCGGCGCATCAAGCGGGATCTCGACGGTCTGCCCGAGGAGTTCACCACGGCGCTAGACACCGTTGGTGCGCACTTCTCACGGCTCAACGCCCCGCAGCGGGCAGCACTGTTGACCCTGGTCACCGCGAAGCTCCTCCGCTACTGAGGTCGACCGTCATGTCCACCCTCGATCTCCTCGACGACCGCTTCCCGCACGGTACCCCGGACGGGTACCGCCACGGATGCCGCACTGCCGCGTGCCCCGCGCTGATCCCCTGCCGCACCGTCCACACCCGCTACGTGGGCGACTACTCCTTCGCGAAGCTCATCGACGCCGGCACACCGCTCGCCGAGATCCTCGAGCGCGACGAGGCCGCGCGTGCCGAGTCGCGGCAACGGGACAAGATCGCCGCTCGAGAAGAGCGCCGTGCCGCCGTCGAAGCCACACGCCCCCGTCGACCCAAGCCGACCCCCAAACCGAAGCCGGCGCGCGCCAACACACCCAAACCCCCGCGCATGCCGAAGGAGGCGCCGGCGCCGGCGCCGACCGCACGGCCTCGCCCGTCGACGCCGCGGCCGCGCACCCATCCCGGCTACCAGTGGCTCGACAAGGCACGCAGCGACGCCGAGAAGCTCCCCGCAGAGCTCGCCAGCGCGTTCTCAGAGGCACTCGACGGCTACGAAGCGGACCTCGATCGTCACGTCGACGAGCTCGAGCAGTGGCGCAAAGACCACCGAGAGCTGCGCGGCCAGCTGCGCGCCGCGGCCGAGACCCTCAAGACGGCCACCATCGCCGCCGGCACCGGCCTCTCCGTCGGAGGGGTGATCGAGAGAGCGCTGCAGGAGGCAACCCTGCGGCACCAGTCCGCCGTCGACGCCCTCGCAGACCACGATCGCCCTTCCCCACCGGCCAGGCCACGCACACCGCGACTTCGGACCGCGCGTGCTGCCCGAACCTCGCAGCCGAGGCAGCTGCAGCCGCACGGCACCAACGCATGCCGAGCGCGCGGCTGCGACCGCCCCGAGTGCATCGAAGCCGGCCGCGAGTATCACCGGCAGTGGATGGCGAACCGGAAGGCGCAGAGCATCCCGCTCGAGCACCACGGGACCGCCTACGGCTACCAGCTCGGCTGCAAGGACCGCGACCACTGCCCCGCGGAGATCTCGTGCGCCGATGCGTCACTGGCTGAGGAACGGCGCCGACGCCGGGAGGCCGGCATCGCCCCGCAGGCCCCGCGCGTGCCCGCCGAGCCGATCCGACAGCACGTCCGCCAGCTCATGGCATCCGGCATGACCGTCCTCGAGATCGCCGACCAGGCACAGGTGTCCAAGACCGGCGTGAAGATCCTCCTCTACGGCCGCTCAGGCACCCGCAAAGGAGAGCTGCCCCGCGAGATCGAAGCAGAGAAAGCACGACGACTGCTCGCCCTGCAGCCGACTACCGCAGCCACGAAGTTCGCCCGCTCCGCCTGACACCAACATCAGGAAGGCCACCATGAACGACCGCACCACACCTACCACCACCATCACGATCCAAGTGCCCAGCACCGCACCCGAGGACGTGATCTCACGAGTCACCGCGCTCGGCGCGGAGCTCGGCGCCCAAGGCGGAATCGACCAGGTGCTCCTCGAGCTCGTGCGCACCTGTCACGTCTGCGGCTGCACCGACGAGCGAGCATGCTTCGGCGGCTGCTGGTGGGTCAACGACGACGGCACCCCCGACCTCTGCTCGAGCTGCGAGGACAGGCCCCACCAATGACACAGGAAAGCACCGCCCGAACCTGCCTTGCCACCGCCACAGGGCAACGCGGCTACTGCGGACGCAAGACGTCATCGGCAGCCACCACGATCGCCGACGTGACCTGCAAAGACTGCGGCGCAGCCGTGCGTGCAGACCAGCAAGCCGGCATCCTCACCCCCGAGCTGACCGCGGCGATCGCATGCTGACCGCCAGCTGGTCATCATGGACTCCCGGACGCCCAGGAGGCGCGCTGCGCGGCGTCATCGACGACGTCGCCGACAAAGACACCCACCAGTCCGGCGAACGAGTGTGGCGCTGCGCCCACCATCACACCACCGAGGCCGACGCCACGCGATGCGCCACCACCGAGCTCAAGCGCCGCCAGAACGCCCGGCCGCTGAACTGGTCCCAACGAGTCACCATGCGGATGATCGCCGATGGCCGATCACTCTCCGGCGGCGCCAGCTACCTCGACACGACAGGCCTGGGGATCCCCGGCGGCACCATCCAGTCCCTCCGCAGGCGAGGACTGATCGAACGCTACTCGTGGGTCGAACCCGGCTGGGTGCTCACGAAAGTCGGCGTCGACGCCATCAACAGCGGCGCGTGCGACGAACCCGACAGCGGCCCCGACGACTGACCGCACCGACCTCCACAACCCGGATGTCCGCGAACACCCCCAACATCGGCCTATACCCAGCAAGAAGGGCCTGCAGCAACACCATGCACGGGGGTTCCCCCACCGGGCATGCAGGCGTATAGTCAGTGAATGTCACATTCACTGTTCGATTGAGGAGAAACGCCATGACCATCACCCAGACCGCCGCCCCCACGGGCACCGCGGTCACCATCACAGGAACCATCCGCACCCCGCTCACCTTCGTCCGCCGCCTCCCCGACCGCCGAGCACGAGTAGGGTTCCGCGTCGACACCGACGCCGGCCCCTACAACGTCCACGCCAACGGCGCCCTCGCCGAGCTGCTCCGACTGACAACGCACCGCGGGGACCGCGTCACCGTCCACGCCCCCGCCGCCACGTTCAGCCACCCTGACCAGACCATCCCCGACCTCGAAGCCGACAGCGTCGAACTCGACCTCCACTGACCCGCGACGAAGATGGACACCACCGACGCACTACCAGGGAGCACCATGACCCGCATCTTCCACGTCAACGGCAAGCCCGTCGACGTCACCGACGCCGCGGCCGTCCAGGCACTCACCCCGGACGAGTACGCCGACCTGCTCACGCAGACCCTCAACGACACCGACGCGAACGACACCGAGATCATCGGACTGCGCCAGGACCAGCCGCCCACCGGCACAGGGTTCATCATCATGAATCCGCCCACAGAGGAGGCCGAGCATGCCTAACCCCGCCCCCACCACGACCGGCACCGACAGCTCCCTCCTTACCCCCATCCAGCGCCAACGCGCACTCACCCTCTCCGACGCACTCTGGCGCCTCCGCACCGGCCAGCACGACGCCGGCGACGACATCACCCTGACCATCCCCGCACCCGCCATCGAAGGCATCGAGAAGATCCTGTTCGCCCTCGCCGAAGGGGATCTGCGGTTCGCGTCCGTGCGGGCCGGTCAGCTGATGGATGGTGTCAGCGCGGCGCTGCGCGATCGCGCAGTGGGGGAGCAGTGGCGGGCGGCGTTCGATCACGCCCGCCAGGACGGACACAACGAGGCCGAGGCGCGTGAGTTCGCCGACGAGTACGCCGCCTACGTGGAGGACCGGCAGTACGAGCTGCGCGACCCCGACCTGCCGATCCCCTCACCGAGCGAGTACACCCGATGACCGGGGCTGCGCCGTCGTCCGTCACTCTGGATGTGCGCGCGACGATCGTGCGAATAATCCAGCAGCACACCGACGAGCCTGACGAAGAGGCAGGTTTCATCGCCGACGACATCATGGACGCGCTGAACCTGGGCAGTGAGCTCACGGTCGCCGTCCCGAGGCCGCGGCGCCGCGGCGAGCATGAGTGGCCGTGCGCGCTGTTCTACACCGGCAATTGGAAAGGCCAGCAGCCACGCGCCCGATGCAGCTGCCCGCCGGTAGCGGATGGGTCCGTGTCATGAAGGATCCACGCCAGCTCTCGCAGGCCGAGCTCGACGAGTACCTCGACCAGCTCATCAATGAGGGGAACGATGACAGCCCCGAGTTCCACCGCGCGTACCAGGTCTGGGAGGAGCTCAACGGCTGACCCAGACCTCGACCGCACTCCTCGGGGCCCCGCTCACCGGCGGGGCCCGATTTCTGTCCGCGAACACCCCCAACACCGGCCTATACCCAGCAGACGAACGGGAGAGGCCATGTGCGACGACATCGACCACGGAGGGCGACGGTGCCCGTCGTCGACAGCCGCAGGGCAGCGGCGTCGGCGTGCGGAGAAGCGTGAGCAGAACGCCGAGAAGCAGCTCGAGGCCTTCATCGGGGCAACCCCGTTCCGGCCGGTCTCTGGCGAGCTGATGCGAATGAGCTCCCGCCCCAGCTACTACGACACCGACGAGTGGATCGAGTACGAAGACACCCTCCGCGCCGCCGCGGAACGCCACGGCATCGAGATCTCGGAACTGCAGCACGCAGACGGGCTCTGGGAAGGCGCATCTGAACCAGCCGGCGCCTACATCGTCCGTGCGGACAGCTTCGAGCAGGTCACCGACTGGGCGGGAGAGCTCGCAGGACGGTATGAGCAGGACAGCATCATGGCCGGGTACTTCGACCCGGACGGACCTGACCGGGTTTACAGCTTCGCCGCCGACACCGGCTCGCAGCTGCAAGTCCAGGAGACTCTCGACATCCTCCGCGCCGCCGGCGCACCAGGTGGCAGGCTCTACGACGGCAAGCTCGAGATCGCCGAACCCGCCGAGTACCCGCTGCCGGCATCCGCCGTGAACGCGATCGCCGCACGTCTCGGCACGTCGCCCACCTTCGCTCGAGCGCACGTCGCGTTCGTGCCAGGCAGCGACAGCTACCAGCGCCACCAGCCCATCAAGGAGATCCAATCGCTCAGAGAGCGATACGCCGACGCGCACGGGTTCCCGCAACGCAAACCCATCCCCCGGCTGACCGAGCTCGACGACATCGCTGCAGCGCGAGCCTACGCGGCCGCAGCGCACGAACCCACCCACCCACAGGTCGCCCGGTCTTACCGAAGCCTGCGCCAGCACATCGGCGCGCAGTGGGACATGCTCACGGAAGCCGGCTACACCTTCGAGCCCTGGCACGGAGAGGCCGAGCAGCCCTATGCCGACTCCGCCGCGATGCTCGACGATCTGCGACAGAACAAGCATCTGTTCTACTTCCGCACCGAGGTCTCGCAGCACACCGAAGGCGCTCTACCGCCGGACCACCCGATGGCACGCACCGTGACCGTCACCCTCCCCTCGGGAGAGCGCGCGCCGATGCTCGCCAACGACGTGTTCCGCGCTGTCCACGACGCAATCGCCCACAGTGAAGGGCACCAATTCGGCCCCTACGGGGAGAAGCGCGCCTGGTGGACGCACCGGGCATGTCTCCCCCGCGAAGCGCGACTCGCGCTGTGGTGCGAGACGCGCGCACAGAACTGCTGGACCAACGCTGGCCCACACATGACTGCTGAGACCGAGCCCGGACACCCGCGCCTCCTCCGCCGAGGAGAAGAGGGCTGGATCCCGTTGAGTGACCGTCCCTACGCGCAGCAGAAGTGCTGCCGCGTGGACACCGCGCTCCTCTAGCGCGTCAGAGACCTCGGGCGATCTCGTGCGCCAGCGCCGAGGGGAACACCTCATAGTCGTCTGTACCGACCGCGAGGATCCTCACGGTCGCATCCTCCTCGAGGAAAGCGGCATCGGTTGACGCGCGTCGCCGATCAGCCTAGCATCAGTGAATGTCACATTCACTAGTGTTCGATCTGAGGAGGACACCATGACCACCGTCATCAAGATCACGCCTGCCGGCGAGGTCAGCACCATCGACGTCGACGAGCTCGCCGACTATCAGCAGGAAGTCGGCGGGTGGATCGCAGAGCTGCGCCTGACCAACGGGCACGCTCTACTCGTCGACGAGGATGCGGGCATCAAGAGCACCGAGCCCAACCTGCTCGCGTCGCTCTACCTGACCCAGCACGGCCGCGGCACCCTGCTGTTCAGCAACGCGCTTATCGTCGGGCTGCAAGCCAGAAGCGGCGAGTGGACCGACGTCGCCCCCGACGTCGACGAGCAGCTGCGCGCGATCGCCGCCCAGATCTGACCAATGAGCACCCAGACAGCTCGGCCGGCACTCGCGCCGGCCGAGCCGCACCACTCCCCCGCGAGCGACTACTGCCAGCGCTGGTCCCGAGGCTCGCACTCGTGGCGCCACGCCTCCGAAGGTGGCTTCGATCCCCGGCTGTACCGGGTCGCCCCGATCACCGAGGCCACCGCGCGAGCGTTCGTCATCGAGGAGCACTACGCCGCATCCTTCCCCGCGGCACGCTTCTCGATCGGACTCCTCACCCGTGACGACCGCTTCCCCATCAACGGAGCCATCGTCGACGGAATGGCTCTCGTCGGCGTCGCCACCTTCTCCACTCCCATGACCCGCGGCGTGCTCTCCTCCGTGTTCAGCACGCTCGAGCCCTACGAGCAAAGCATCGAGCTGGGCCGATTCGTCCTCACAGATACGCCGGCGAACGCCGAGTCCTGGTTTCTCGCCCGCGCCTTCCGTCACGCCTACGACCGCGGCATCCGCGGTGTCGTCTCCTTCGCAGATCCCATGCCTCGTCGTCGACTGATCACCGAGACTCTCGACGACGGCACCACCGTTGACCGCATCGAGCAGCTCAGCCCCGGCCACGTCGGAACCATCTACCAGGCAAGCTCCGCGATTGCCCTCGGACGCAGCACCGCACGCACGCTGAACTATTACGCCCGCCGAGGAGTCGTGCTCTCCGAGCGTTCCCTGTCCAAGATCAGGGGGCAGGAGCGGGGAGCAGATGCCGCGGAGCGATTTCTGGTCTCCCTCGGCGCCCCCATCCGACGAGCCGGCCAAGACCCCCGGAGCTGGCTACGCGAGGCGCTGGCCGCGCTCGAGGTCACCAAGATCAGGCATCCAGGGAACTTCCGCTACGCCTTCCCGCTCGGCAGCAGCACCCAGCGCCGGCGCATACCGATCACGCTGCCTCGCACCGCGTACCCCAAGTCGGCCACCGACATTCTGCAGGGCTGACCGCCTCCCGCTGGCCCGCTCAGAACCGGTGTTGACGCATTGTCCGCCCACCCCTTAGAGTAGTGAATGTCACATTCACTACTTGTCCACTTTGAGGGAGGACTCCATGCCCACCAAGACCCGCCGTTCCAGCACCACCCGGCGCACCCCGGAAGAGCGCCGCGCGCAAGCCGAAGCGCTACACGCCCAGCTCACCGCCCAGGTCACCACACTCGCCGAGAGCGAGAACTGGAAGGCCTGGCTGCGGTTCGCCCGCATTGTCCGGCGCCGCTCATTCTCCAACCAGATGCTCATCCTCGCGCAGGGCGGCACCTACTGCCTCGGCTACCGCCAGTGGGAGAGCCTCGGCCGACACGTCGTCAAGGGCGCGAAGTCGATCAAGATCTTCGGCTACTCCACCAAGCGCATCGTCGAGGTCGACGAGACCACCGGCGAGGAGTCCACCAGCAGCCGGGTGATCTACCCCGTACTCTCCGTCTTCGACGTCACCGACACCGAGGGAGAGCCGCTTCCCGAGCAGCCCGCCGTCTACCTCGAGGGAGACGACGTCGCCGGGCTGTTCGACCAGCTCGCCGTCTACATCACCGGCCAGGGGTGGAACGTCGCGCTCGAGGACATCGAGCAGGACGGACTCAACGGGTACACCGATGGCCTCACCCGACAGATCCGCGTCGACGCGAAGATGGCGCCGGCCATGCGAGTCAAGACCCTCCTGCACGAGATCGGCCACGCACTCCTGCACTTCGACGAGGGCAGCACGCGCGAGCACCGCGGCGTGATCGAGACCGAGGCCGAGTCGGTCGCCTACTGCGCCGGTGGACTCCTCGGACTCGACACCAGCGCGTGGTCGATCGGTTACGTCGCGGGATGGGCCGGCGGCGACGTCGACCTCATCCGCAGCGTCGCCGGCAACGTCCTCCGCGCCGTCAACGCGATCGCCGACGCCATGCTCGGCGAGGAGAGTCAGGAAACGGCCGCGTAGCCGGATCCGGGGACGGGCCCGCCCATGCCCGTCCCCGGATCACCCCTGTCCGCGAACACCCCCAACCGCGGCCTATACCCCTAGACGCACTCACCCGGAGGAACCATGGATCTCGCCCTCAGCACCGCGCGCGACTTCGCTCCCCTGCTGCTGGGCAGTGGTGGTCTCGTCGGCATCCTCGTCACCCTCGACACCATCCGGCGCGCCGAGCGCACCGTGCGGCGCACCCTCAAACTCCTCGCCAGCCTCGCCATCAGTGCAGCCGCGCTCGTCGCGGCCGTCGTCCTCGGCGCCATCCTCTTCCTCTGAACGGACCACCATGACCCGCCGCACCACCCGCACCGCATCCGCCGCCGGCGCCCTGGTCGTCGCACTGCTCGCCGGCGCGATCGCCCTCACCACGCAGGCCGCCAGCAGCAGTCCCGCTGCGACGATCGAGACCCCACCCCCCGCATCCGCCGCACCGCCGGCAACGCCATCGGCTGACCTCACGGCAGAAGCCACCGCGAGCCTCGAGCAGCTCGAGCAGCTGGACATCGCCGAGGCTGACAATCAGGACACCTATCAGCGCGACGCCTTCGGGCAACGCTGGGCCGACATCGACCGCAACGGCTGCGACCAGCGCAACGATGCGCTCGCGGCCGCGCTCGAGGACATCACCACCAAGCCCGGCACCCACGACTGCGTCGTCCTCACCGGAACGCTGCACGACCCGTACACCGGGCTCACGATCACCTTCCAGCGCGGACAGGGCACCAGCGAGCTCGTGCAGATCGACCACATCGTGCCCCTCGCCTGGGTATGGCGCCAGGGCGCCGACGAATGGGACGAGACGCAGCGCGAACACTTCGCCAACGACCCGCTCAACCTGCAGGCCACGGACGGCAGCGCCAATCAGTCCAAGAGCGACCGCGGGCCCGCCGAGTGGATGCCCCCGGCCGCGGACTACGGATGCGTCTACGCATCCCGCTTCGTCGACGTCCTCGCCGCGTACCAGCTGACGGTCAATCCGGCCGACTACACCGCCCTCCGCGCGCAGCTCACCAGCTGCGCCGCTTGACCCACACACCGAGAGGACCAGACACCGATGAGCACGCTCAACAACATCGTCATCACCGACGACACCGGCACCCGATACAACGACCTCTTCACCGACATCCCGCTCGACAGCTACGAGATCACCCGCTCCTCAGTCGGATTCCATTCCGTCGACGCGATCGTGCCGGCAGACCCCTACTCGCCCCGCGCCTCCGAAGAGGGCCCGCTCGGCGCGCTGCTCCTTCGCTGGGCGCAGGCGCACGTCGCCGGCCGCAACTACATCATCAGCTGGCAATACATCGACGCGCACGACGTCCATACCGTCGCTGTCGCCGACACCGCCACCCGCGAGCTGCACTTCGTCAATCTGTTCGGCCACGTCATCGCCGGCCGACGTAGCTATCGTCTCCGCGAGCTCGCCGACACGCTCGACCTCCTGATCGACGCCACCTTCGACTGAGGAGCCGGCGATGCTATCCGACGAGGTCGCCAAGAGGATCGTCCACGGCAGCCCCGAGGGCTACGACCTCGGATGCCAGACCCGCGCCGGATGCGCCAACCACCACCACCCCACGCTCATGACGTGCTTCGCCGCCGCCATAGCCGTCCGGGACGACTGGCTCCTCGCCAAGCTGCCCCGCAACGAACCCATCCTCAAGTCCGCTCGACGATTGCGTCGCCCATCCCCCGCCGCACGGAAGGAAGTCCCATGACCGACCCCGAGCTCGCCTCGTGGCCCGCGCTGCACATCGGAGACCGCACCCTAATCAGGGAACGCGGCACTGCAAGAGAGGTCACGGTCGACGTCGTCACCCTCCTCGACCCGATCGAGGGCGAGGGAGCAGGTTTCGTCGACGATCGCGGCCGCGTCATCCGTCATCACTTCTACGACGCCCGCCCCATCGCTCCTGACGCCGACCTTGCCGACCCGCGCGACGTCGACGCGCGCTTTGCCCAGCTGACCGCCGAGCTCCTGAACATGAGGACACGATGACCACGCCGTTGACCACCGCCGAGATCCGCCTGCTGCACCAGGCGCTCGAGCTTGCCGCCGGTTATGCGAACAACGAGCGAGACGAAGCCGCGATCCTCGAGCTCAGCGCCAGCATCCGCCGGGCACAGAAGACCATCCCGGCCGCACCGGACGCGCACACCACGATCCTCGCGACGATCGACGCCATCAAGCGCGCCGGCCGGCACGAACAGCTCACCCCGCAGCTGCTCGACAGAGTCGCGGACGAGCTCCTGCAATCCACCCCGCTCTGACCGCACTGCGCGGTACACTAAAGCGCGGCACCCGGCTGTTGAGCAGGTTCCCTCCCGCCCCTCGGGGCGATGGCTCCTCCTCAGTTGGATCGTTGGTGAATGTGACAATTTCCACGCTCCGGCCGGGTGCCGTTTCTCTTGCCCCGGCGGTACGCGATCATCGACGATTACTCACCGGAGGGCCGGTCGCCCTCACATACTCAGACCAGGTGCACTCAACCGCGAGACGCATCGCATCGTCCGGGAAGTAGCCGATCAACACTCGCCGATCGGGATCTCGATCAAACGTCACCGACCGCAACAGCCTGCGGCCGCGGATCTCGACATGGCGGATGATCGCGATCCGCTTACTGTGATCGAACACGTACCAGATCCCCGGCTCCGGTGACGCCTGCAGCTGAGACATCGGAGACCAGTGCTGCACCACAACAGCGAACCTTATGCTGGCACACTGACAACCGCGCGCTGAGCCGCTGCCGTCAGCTCGTCAACGGCGCGCCGGATCCGTAGGCATCGTGGTCATACCGTTGTAGCGCAGCAACGAACTTGGCGCTCGTGATCTCATAGCGGGCGACAGCCGCCGCGGCGCCCTGGAACAGCGCAGCGTTGGGATACACGCGGCCGCACACCGGGCACACCGCGAACTCGTTCGGATCGGACGAACCCGCCGCATCGAAGGTAAGGCACCCGTGACGATCGGCACTTCGCCAATCCTGGGTAGCCGAATCATTGCCGCAAGCGCAGACCTGATTTTCGCCGTCCTCATCAACCGTCGCGATCCCGTCGACGGGGACGGTCGGGTACGGCCAGTTCACGACGCCGCGCTCACGGCTCTCGCCTTACGGGAACGCTTCTTCGGCATCGTGAGCTCATTCGCTGTCGTGAGCTTCGCGAAGCTGGCGAACAGCGCTCGCAACCGGTCAGCTTCCGTTGCTGCTCCACGCAGCCCCAGAGTCTTGTCGACAGCAACGTCGAGTTCGCGGTGGGCACGGAGTAGCTCGGGCGACATCGCCAGGGGGTTGTAGTGGTCTGCGAGCGAGCGTTCTGGGCGTAGCGCTCTCGCATCCAGAACGGCTCGACCGCCGGCGATGATCGCGGCACGCTGTGAATCGGTGATGGTAGGCAGCGGGAAGGTGTTCCACGTCAGGGTGCTCGAGAAGCGCAGACGAGACTCGAGGCGGCCTCCGATGGTGCGCTGCCAGGTGATGAATGCCGAAGACGAGATCATTGCGAACGCGAGGCCGTCCGGGTCATCTGCTTTGAAGTTGGCGTCACCGCAGATCACATCCGGGGTGAACAGGGCTGTCGGGAAGAACTTGCGGGTCTCACTCGCATGCCGCGGCACGCAGACATAGGGCGTGTCGGGCTGCGACCTTTGACCGAATAGGTGCGGCGTCTCCGCCATCTGCCGAGTGGACTCGGCCCTCGATGCTGCGCGGAACTGGCGCACGGCATCCAGCCGCCGGCGGAGCATCGGTGAGCGGGCAATGTCGCTGGGGTCCAGATCGACGAGCCACAGACACCACCGGGGCTCGTTGTGGATGAGCTGCCGGGCGCCGACGAACGGCCGAACGTACTTCGCGGCGATCGGATCCGCCATGACCTCCGCGTAGTCGCCTGGCTCGATCAAGAGGTTGCCGTCGTCACGAGCCATGTTCCCGAACACCATCGGAGGAAGCGCCGAGGCCAGTGGGCTTCGGCGCTGGTCGACTAGGACAATCGGCCCGTCGACCAGGTAGCCGTTGAGCTGATCCACCACGGGGATTTCGACGGGCTCGCCCTTGAGATTTCCGGAGTAGTCAAACAGCCGCGCCCTCTTCCTCGACGGCCGGTCGAAACCGATCACCGAACAATGCACTGCCGCGGCACCGGGCGCTTCACTGGTCCAGGCGAATGTCCGATGCGCGAACTTGACGCGCCACCCTGCGGCGAACACAGGGCCGAAGAGCGCCGGCACCGGCTCCCCTTGCGCGATCGAGTTCGTCGAGACGAAGGCGAACTCGCCCCGGTAGCCCGGACGGCCGAGCAACTCGAGCGCCTTCGCATACCAGCCAGTGACGTAGTCCAGCCGCCCAATGTCGTCCCGCCGCCACACGTCGCGCAGCTCCTGCGCTTGCTCTGACGAGCGGGTGGCGTGGCCGAGGAAGGGCGGGTTACCCATGATGTACAGGTGCTCAGTCGGTTCTAGGACGGTTGCCCAATCGACGCGCAGCGCGTTGCCGACGACGATGCTCTTGATCTTGTCCAGGGGCAGCGGATCGGGCGCAGATCCGAGCGCCAGCTCCATCGCCTGGTTCGCCTGGTGCTCCACCAGGTGCAGCGCCGTCGCTGCGATCTGGGCAGGCCACTCCTCGAGCTCAATCCCGTGGAAACTCGACAGCCGCACGGCCAGGTGCTCCTCGGTGAAGAACATCGTGCGTGCCGTCTCGCCGGACAACTCCTGGATCCGCAGCAGAACCTCAAGATCGAGCGCTCGCATCTGCCGGTAGCCGACCACCAGGAAGTTGCCGCAGCCGCACGCAGGATCCAGGAACCGCATCAGCCCCATGTCCGCACGCAACCTCTTGAGCTTGGCGGTGTCGTGATACCCGTCCGTGAACCGCTGCCGCAGTTCATCGAGGAACATCGGGCCGATGACCTTCATGATGTTGGTCTCGGTCGTGTAGTGCTCACCGAGCTCACGCCGAGCTGTCTTGTCTTTGACGGCTTGGAAGAGGCTGCCGAAGATCGCAGGCGAGATCGCCGACCAGTTGAACATTGCCGCCGAGATCAGCCGGTCACGCATGCCGGCATCGAACGACGGGATCGACACCGATTCCTCAAAAACCCCGCCGTTGACGTAGGGAAACCGCGAGATTAGCTCGTCGAGGTTCGACTGCCGACGAGACGGCTCACGTCCCATTACCTGGTACAGCAACGACAGCTGAGGCCCGAGGTCGGAACCATCCGCCGCCGTGCGGGTCTCGAGAAACTCGAGGAACATATCGCGATCCCACACTCCGGCGTCATCAGCGTAGAGGGCGAACAAGGTGCGCACCAGGAACACCGACGCCTCGTGATCGTCGTACCCAGACCCCTCGAGGGCCTCGTATAGGGACGCCATCAGCTTCGCCGCTTTGATCGACGCCGACTCCTGCGCCTTCGATCCGAAGGTGCGCTCACCATACCCGGCGAGGAAGGCCAGCACGTCGGCACGATCCCGCATCTGGGTCAGGGTGAACTCCTGCACGCTCTCGCTCTCAGCGTGGAGATCGAGCAGGCGGAACCGGCGGAAGTCGCTCGTGATGACCCACCGAGGAACCTCCGGGTCGGGAAGGTCGTCGATGTAGTCGAGCGCCTGCTGCTCGGCGGCGACGAGATCCTTGCCGGCCGACTTCATCTCGATAAGCGCGAGACCAGGGATCAGCGCGTCGATGTATCCGCGCGAGCCGGTCGATGAGCGCTTGACGCGCTTCTCATAGAACGCCGCACGGGTCTGGGTGATCCCGTACACGCCGAGCAGATCCCGAACGAAGGACTGCGCTTGCTGACGCTCGTCACCGGGCTCTTCCTGCCAGTCACGGGTGAACTGCGCAGCGCGGGCTCGGATCTCATTCATCGACAGTGACTTCGGCACGATCCCAACGGTATCCGCCCAGGCCGCTCGCGCCTCATACCACCCCACCCTGCCCACGGCGTGGCTGGGGATGCTGCGACGGCATCATCATCATGCATTGACATGGGTGATTACCGGCCCTAGGGTAGTGAATGTCACATTCACCACCTACTGAGGGGGTCTCATCATGCGCGCGTTTCCCGTGAACCGCGACACCATCGACCTGCTGGTCACCGCCGCCTACATTTCCACGCCCGCCTACCGCAGCAACACTCCGCGCGAGCTCGCGGAGAACGCCGACCGGATGGGTCAGAGCCTCTGGGACGAGAACTACGCGAGCGTCAGCTACGCGATCAAGCAGCACATCGCCGCACCGCGCTACGAATGGCAGCCGGTCGCCGAGATCGTCCCCATGGCCGATGACGAGCAGGCGTTGCAGATCGAGCGCAGCCGCCTCTTACTCGCCGAAGTCTCCTGCCACCACCCCGGATGGGATCAGTCCCCCGCGCGTGACCTCGTCGAACGCCTCGGCGACGCGATCGCACGTCGGTTCGCCCACCGGACGCTCGTCGACTCCCCCGACCACCTGGGCGTGAAGGAGTACGAGGGCCTGCACCGCGCCGCGGAGGTCTGGGAACGGGAGATCGGGTTCCGTCACCCGCTCGCCCACGACGCGGCCGCGCGGGAAGGGAGCCGGCCATGACGCTCACGATCATCCACGCTGCCGCGGAAGGCACCCGCATCGAAGGGACCAGCCGGGGCGACGGCACGGCCGAGGCTCTCAAGGCCAACGGCTGGCGGTGGAGCCGGGCGCTCGGATCCTGGTACATCCCCCACTCCCGCGACCGCGAACCGAAGACCGCGATCATCAACCGCACCGCCGAGCAGCTCACCGCTGCCGGGTTCGTTGTCGAGATCTCGATCGACTATGAACGCCGGGCCGCGGCCGTCGTCGAGGCTGACCTGGTCGACCGCAGGGACGACCGCGCTGCCGCACTGTCGGAGCGCGCCGCTCGGCGCCAACAGGACGCCACAGAGGAGGCGGAGCGCGCAGCACGCGCGCTGCGACGTCTCCCTGAAGGTGGCGAGCCCATCAAGGTCGGACACCACTCGGAGGCCGGCCACCGCCGAGCGATCGCGAAGGCGGACGCGGCGATCCGCCGCTCGATCGACGCCGACGCGGAGGCACGGCGCGCCCAGGTGCGTGCCGACATCGCGGCCGCGTCGAACGATGCGCGGTACGCGCCGATCACTGTGGCGAACCGGATCGAGAAGCTCCGTGCAGACCTTGCCGGCATCCGTCGACGTCTCGACGGTTCCCGACGCACCCTCCCCGGCGGGTATGTCGAGGTCACGGCCGCAGCGACCGGCGCCTACGCCGAGCGGCTCAAGCGGGAGCTGGCCGCGACCGATGATCAGCTCATCTACTGGCAGGAGGTCCGGGCCGAGCAGATCGCGACCGGTGTCGCCACCGACCACAGCAGAGACACCATCGACATCGGGGACCAGATCAAGTACTTCGGTAGCTGGTGCACCGTCACTCGCACCAACCCGAAGAGCGTCACGATCGTCGACGCCTACGGCCACCGCGGCACCGTCCCCTACACGCACATCCGCGAGCACCGTGCCGGCCAGAGCGGAGCGAACTCATGACCATCGCCGCCCGTCCCCGCACGATCCCGGAGCCCACGACTCGTTGGCTCCGCCGGCTCGCGATCGCACTGCTGTACATCGCGGCCGCGGTCCTCGCCGGGTGGCTCGGGACCCTCGCCGCGCCGATCCTCGATCGCATCATCATCACCGCCGTAGCGGTGATCCTCGTCCCCCTCACCATCGCGCTCGTGATCGACTTCTTCCGCAATCCTGATTGAGCGTCCGATGCCCGCCTACAAGGTTCAGTGGCAGCAGCGCGTCGACGTCACCGCCACCGTCACCGTGGAGCTCGACGAGCTCGCAGCCTGGGCCTGCGAGCATCTCGGGCTGCGCACGCTCGACGCCGGCACGCTCGACGCCGGCACGCCGACGGATGCAGCGCCGGCCGGGGTGCGGCGGATGCTCGAGCTGAACAGGCCTCTACGGGAGGAGCTGCTGCAGCGGTGGGCAGCGACGCACATGCCGCACAGATGATGTCCCACTCCGACGAGCAGAGCAGAGGCCCCGCCGGCGAAAAGCTGCCGGCGGGGCCTCTGCTGTCAGTCACGCGAGCCGCTGCGCGAGCTCGTCGATCTTGTCGGGACGGAAGCCCGACCAGTGATCCTCATCCGTGATGACGACCGGCGCCTGCAGATAGCCGAGCGACTTGACCTGCTCGAGCGCCGCGGCGTCCTCGCTGAGGTCGACGACGTCGTAGTCGATGCCCTTCGCATCCAGTGCGCGATACGTCGCGGTGCACTGCACGCACGATGGCTTCGTGAACAGCGTGATCGACTTGTCGCCGTTCGTCAGTGTGGTTGTCATGGGTGATCTCTCCTCCTTTCTGGGTCTCGTTTGCTGAGCATGGCGGACAGCTCAGACACGGGCAGCCGCGCGGCGCTTGAGCCACACGATGAGCGCGATCGCACCGATCAGGATCGCGAGAATGACGAGGATCTGCCCCCAGCCGAGCCCAACGCCGTCGACGACAGCGATCGCCACGGCATCGCCCTGCTCGAGCAAGTGGTACTGCAGCATCCACGCGCGCAGCGGATCGAGGAACATCCCCAGCGACACGGCGCCGCTAGCCAGGACGAGCACGGCGATCAGCAGCAGCGAGATCCAGTCGTCTTCCGACACGCTCTGGTTCGACATCCGGCTCATCCCTTCTCTCGGGGCCAGGTGGCCCGCAGCGTCATGGCGGCCACGATCACGCAGCCTCGGGTCGGCGGTAGCTGACCACCGAGTTGTCGAAGACCGTCAGCAACCCGTCCTCGCCGTTGTCGAGGTCGCGGTACTCGATCGCGAGGTACTCGTCGTCGACGACATCGGGCTCCACACCCTCGATCACGGCCCACAGGCCCAAGGCCGAGTCGACGAGCAGGAGATCTCCGACCTCGAGCTCCACCGCGGGCCCCTCGAGCGATTCGCCGTACCCGTCGCCGTCCGCGGCCGCGTCGACGTCAGGTGTCTCGTCGTCGACATCGGGGACGAACCTGACTCGCTCGCGCGGGTCCAGCGGAGTGACGTTCGCGGGGCGGAGGGGTTCGTGCTTGCTCGTCGACGAGGCCGCGGGATCCCACGGGACGATCTCGGCCGAAGCCCACTGGAAGTAGTCGGGCTCGATCTCCTCGCCCTCGCCATCGTCGGTGAGCTCCGCTTCCGGGTCGCGCACCATCATCCGCTCGTAGTCCGCGACCTCGGGGCGCAGCGCCGCCAGGTGATCCCAGTCGCCCTTGTCGGTGGAGTCGAGCTTCGCTGGATCCGGCGTGTAGAACGCCTGGATCTCAACGGGGAGGGACTCGGCGTTCAGGGTGACGCCACGGCCGCGCTTGTTGCGCGGGATCGCGACACCGACCGCGAAGCTGTCCCACATCATGTTGGCGCCCTGCGGAGAGAGACGGCCGAAGCTGACGCGGGCGCCGAAGTTGTCTCGCATCTCACCGCCGAGGAACTCGACGTCGGGACGCTGCAGGCCCAGCAGGATGTGGATCTTCGCGGATCGCGCCAGGCGGGCGAGGTCGGAGAGCAGATCGAGGACGGGAGCCTGCGCTGGCGCCCCCTTGGGCTTGACCGTCTTGTACCACCGCTGCACGCGCGCCTTGAACGTCGCGTACTCGTCGATGATCAGGGCGAGCGGGTCGAAGTCCTCGAGACGGGCCGTGCCGTTCTCGAGCTGCGAGTACCGCTCCTCCATGAGCTCGTGCGCGGCATGCAGCATCCGCACCTGGTGCTCCACGCGCGCGCCGACGAGCTCGACGTTGGGCCAGTCCCGGAACCCGGCGAACTCGATCCTCTTCCCATCGAGTACCCACACCCGCCAGTGCGCGTGCGCCAGGTGGGTGAGCACCGTGTGCTGAAAGCTGGTCTTGCCCGATCCGGTGCCACCGATGACGAGGCAGTGCGGAGAGACCGCCGGATGCCACGACTGGATCTGGCCGTCCTCGTCGGGGCCGATCGGGATCCTGAACGCCTTGTAGGCGGCATGGGTGAGCGCGGCTGCGGGCTCCACTTCGTGCAGGACCATGTCTGGCATCGTCGGCCGGACCTCGAACGTGATCTTGTCGCCTTCGAGATCCCAGTGCGCCCGCCACCGGCCGGGAAGCATCGAAGAGACCACCTTCTCGACCTGAGAGCGTCGGGCGGCGATGGCCATCTTCGGCCCCACGTTGTGCTTGACCTCGATCTTCGAGACCGATCCGTCCTCGGCGCTCTTCACAGAGACGTTCGCGCTCGGGTCGATGACCAGCTTGACGACCTCGATCGCGCGCTGCTGCTCGCGGGAGATCGGATCGCTGGCTGGGGCGAGCTCGACGACGAGCACGCAGCGCCTCGAGTTGTGCTTGCGCACCCGGTACTCCGCTCCGAGCCGGCGGGCCAGGCCGGCGAGGATCTGATCGACGAAGCGAGGATCGGTGTCGTCGACGTGTGAGGCGTATCGGATCTTGATGCGCTCCGGGAGTCCCACCCATCCGCGGGTCCACTTCACCGGCTCGACGAGCGCGCGCGTCGGCTGCGCCGCGCCGAGCAGTGGAAGCACCGCCTCGATCGCCGGGTCCATCCGACCCTCACGCTGGAAGGTGCGCACACCGGACACGACGGCGGCGGCGGCGAGCAGCACCGCGACGACCCACAGCAGCGGAACCAGATCGGTGAACGGCCGCACCGCGTTCAGCCCCGTCACTGCCGTCGCCAGAGCGATGCACAGCAGCGCCGGGATGATCCCGGTCAGCTGACGTCGGGGAAGAACACCCAACGCCACCGCTGCCGGTGCGGGCGGTCGTGCCGGCGGACGTGATGCCACACGAGTTGCCATTCGAGCCTCCTGAGCGGGCCGAGTACTTCACGACCCTCTTGCGAGGTATAGGCCGGCGATCGGCTCCTTCGCGGACATCGCGGATTCTCCGCGTGCCCTGACGCACTCGTGATGTCCCCTACGCCAGAGTGAGCCCGAGGAGATCGAGACGGTGGACTGGAAACGGGTATTGCGCCACTGTCCGATGACAGTGATTTTGTCGTCTGCGCCATTGATTCTGTGTCGAGAATCCGGAGGTTCCCGTCGACCGCGCCGAATCCCAGCAACCCGTCTGCGCCGGTCCGTGCCATTGAACCTGTAGTTTCTCGGAGCCGCGACGCGAACTCGGCGACGGGACTCCCCGAATCTATCGGGGCGGCACTCAGCCGCTGAGTCAGGAAGACCGCTGCGGGACTCCAACCGCCATCATCACAGTCAGCCGCGGTTGCCGACCACGAACGTCTCGCCTGCGCCTTCGCCGGCGTCCGGGAGCTCGGAGAACCCGCCCGGCAGCGTCACGGCGTCGCCACCGGCTAGATCGTCGCATCGATAGCTGACGCTGTCATCCCAGAACCCGACGGCCAGAAGTGGCATGGCAAGCGCCGCGGTTCGCGCGGCGGGCGGCGACAGGTAGGACTCGATGCCGCCGACTACAAGAGCCGGAACGCGATCGAATGCCGCCTCTGCCGCCTCAAGCAACGGCGAGGCATCGCCACCCGATACCGTCTACCGCGCCACCATCGTCCTCAACGCCGTCATCGCCTGGATCAAGGCATTGTCAGACATGTTCTAGGTGGGATTCATTTCAACGTGGGTGACGGTGTACTCCGTCCAAGGTTGCGTCCGATGCGCTGAAGAGACGATCGTTGCTCTGTCGAACTCAAACGCGTCGTATCTGGTGTCGCCGAGAACGATCGATGTGCCGCCGATACGCTCACCGTCAAAGCTAGCCGTCACGGCGTCCGAGGCGGATCCGCGTGCCTCAACATACACCTTCCCATGTGCTCTTCGCACAGCGTCTGGCCGGGTCAGCCCGAGACTGTTGACATAGTGTTCAACCGCGAATTCATAAAGCATCTCAATGCTGAAGTTCACTACCGACGTTACGATTTGGTGTTGGCAGCTAATGCCTCGTCGGGCACACGCTTGATGCCAGTGATAGACGATTCCGCTCCGAGGCGAGGGTGCGTCAAGCAGTGAACTTCGATGACCGTTCAGCCCGATTCCCACTGCTTCGTACGTGCTCGGCTCCCTGCCGAGAACGAGCAACCCACGAAGCACCGTCGCCGCCATTCGCACCTGCAACTCCCCGAACGGCGGCAATGAGCGCCGGACCGACTCGAGCAACAGTGGATTCATCCTCACGGCGGCCATTCTGGGCCATAGGCGTAGCACACCCATCCCGATACGGTGAACACCGTACCTTGAGTGACGGTTGCATACAGGGGTGTCCCGGATTCAACTATTGTCCGACTCGCGGACCACTGAGACTGACCCCAGGGTGGGAATCCTCCCAGATCGTAGTATCCGGCTCCATAGACGGTGTCGACGAAGACCTCCCAAGTATGGCTGACTGGCAATCCGTAGGTGCTCGACTTAATGCTGTAGCCGGTGAGGAACGTCTTGTTAGCAGTGCTCACATAAATGTATGACGACCCACAGTTTCCCGCCACCGAACCGAACGGCGAAATGCTCTCGTTGGCGACGACCGCTTCACCGCCACTGGACGCCTTGGGGCCAGAGTAGGGAGCATCGGCCGGAGTTCCAACCGGGACGGAGTACAGCAGTCCGCTGTCATCAGCTCGCAGTTCGTAACCGTTTGCAGCTGCCACATCAGCATCAAGCGCAACCGCAACGAGTGGAAAACTGAGCGTCTCGACCTCGACTTCAGTGGTGGCATTGGCTGGGGTTCCGCCTAACACGAATACTCCAGCCAGAAGTACCGCAGCGAGCGATGCGGCAGTTCGAATTCTCAGCGCTGAGCGCTGGTAGCCCCCTGGAATTCTCATAGCGACTTCGTATACCCACTTCTCGCAACATGTCAAGCGCGCGACGTGCCTCCGAGGGGCCTTGGCCCTCGATGGTGAACACGGTGTCGGTTCGGTTAGGCCGCTTCCGCGGCCCGAGCCGCTTGCGGAAAGACATGGCAAGCTCGGGCATCGCGTGACGGCTGCGGCGGAGCCGATCGTCGGTCTAACCAGCGTTGATGAACGGCGAGACGGGGCGGGTTGCTCCCACAGCGGCCTCGATGACCTCAGCGACTTGCATCGCTTGATCGTCGTGGAAGGCCGCAGCGATGCATTGGACACCAACAGGCATACCCTTTGCGAGGCCCCCGAAGGTCACAGCCGCCGGAAGACCTAGAACGTTGGCAGGCACGACCGGCCCACAGTTATCCACAGTGTCCGCAACCGACTTCAAGTCCCAGTCGTGCTCGAACGCGACATCAAGCCACGTGGGCGCGATAATCACCGGGTACTCTTGGAAAAAGTCGTTCCAGACCCTGCTCATCCGACGACGCCGCACAAACAGGTCGATGTACCCGGGAAGGTCAAGCGGGCCCGCGTGGTCGAGGAAGCCGCGCAGGAACTGGCGTCCCGCAGGGCCCATCGCTTCGGTTATGTGATCCTGAAGAACATTGACTTCGGTCATCAGGAAGTCGAGCCAAATCTGCCTCGTCTCTAAATACTCGGGAGCATCGATCTCGTCGACTTCGTAGCCAGCCGCGGCCACCGCCTCCCCTGCCTTGCGAACCACAGAGGACACCTCTGGGTCTGTTGGTGCTCCAGGAGGCGCCGCCATGACGGCGACTTTGAACGGCTGGTTGGAATCGGCGCGGTACAGCGGAACGTCAACCGAGTAGGGGTCGCGTGGGTGAGCACCGCTCATGATCTCCATGCCCAGCCGAACGTCCGCCACCTGACGCGCCATGGGGCCGTGCACCAACATCATTTGGAAGGAGAGCGGGCCGTCAGGCGGCAGGATTGAGTCCGCCCACGGAATACGGCCGGGGGTGGGCTTCAGAGTCGAGATGCCGCAGCAATGCGCAGGATTCCGCAGAGAACCAACGAGATCATTCCCGACTCCCAGCGCCGACATGCCAGATGCGAGGGCGGCGCCCTCGCCGCCTGACGATCCGCCAGCCGTGCGCCCCGGATGCCATGGGTTTCTCGTGAGTCCATGCAGCGTGCTGTCGGTCGTCATGCGCATGCCCATGTCCGACATGTTCGTTCGACCGACAACTATGGCGCCTTCCCCCAAGAGTCGATCCACTAGAGGCGTGTTCATAGGCGGGTAGAAGTCTTTGAAAGCGGGTACGGCGTCCGAGGTCGCCGAACCGACGAGGTCAATATTCACCTTGAGGGTGATCGGGACGCCATGAAGTCTGCCCAGCTGGTCTGGCTCCGTTCGAGTCTTCTCATCAGCGATGCGGGCAGACTGCCGGGCATCATCCGCCAGCACGACGGCAATGGCGTTGAGCTCCGGATTCACGTCCTCGATCCGCTGAAGATGTGCTTCTACGACCTCGGTCGCTGAGACGACTTTGGAGCGAACCAATCCGGCAAGCTCGGTAGCACTCTTTGACCACAACTGATCTGACATGACTTCCCCTTGGGTGGCGTTACGACTCAACTGACGATCGTCCGTCGATGGCTCTACGCTAGGTCTCCGCAGCTTCCTCGTCTGTGGTTTCAACGCACATGATCTCCACCACCACAGTGCACGGTGCACTGGTCAAGTCCCTGGAAGTGGTGTAACGGCTGATCCTTCGCTTTATGCGCTGAGCGCGATGAAGGTGTCGGCGACCACCTCGCTTTCGGTGTCGGGCAGGACGCGCATGCGGGAGCGGGCCAGAACGTCCAGCCCGAGGTAGCGGCGCCCCTCGGCCCACTCGTCGGTCTGCTCGGCCAGGACGCCGCCGACCAGGCGGATGATCGCGTCGCGGTTGGGGCGCCGCTATCGTCAAGCAGCTGCACCAATTTGGTGGTCGTCGCCTTTTTGGAGGTCGAGGATAAGCGCTCGGTAGACGATGTTCGCGAGGTGCCGTTTGAGGCAACGGCGAGCCTCCGCGCTGGTCTTTCCCTCGGCCCGCTTCTTGGCGAGATAGTCGCGAGCTGGTGGGTGCCAACGTGCTTGAACCATCGCGATCGTGAACAGCGCGCGGTTCAGCTGCCGATTCCCGCCGCGTGCGAGACGGTGACGATGTGTGTTGCCGCTGGAGGCCGGAATCGGTGCGACGCCAGCGTGCGCGGCGAATGCCGCGGCTGACGCGTAGTGGCGCGGGTCGCGAGCTTCGCCGAGGATCTTCGCGGCGACGAGAGGACCAACTCCCGGAATCGCGAGCAGGTGCGTTGGCTGGCGACGTGCAAGTTCCGCGTCGATCTCCGTAACCAGCTCAGCTTGCTCGTCTCGCAGCGCGTTCAACCTCCGCACTGCTGCCAGCGCGAGCTTGGCGCGCATCGGGTCCGTCTTCCGCGCCTTCAGCGCAAGACTCCGGGCTCGTCCGAACGCCGGGCGCGAGATCAACGGGCCAGTCACGGCCTGGTAGCCCGGAGACATCACGAGCAGCAGTGCGTGGAGACGGTTGCGGACACGGACTTCCTCGCTGACCAGCTGGTCTCGTGCGTCGACGAGGAGCTTGAGGTCGGCGTCGAGATGCGTCGCGTCCATGGCAGGGAGATCGGGTTCGCGCAGCGCGATGCGTGCGATCGCGACAGCGTCCCCTTCGTCGTCTTTGCCCGGCCGGCGGGAGCGTTTCCGTTCGTCGGCTGTGAGGTTCGATGAAACGTCAACAACGGTGTGACCCGCGGCGACCAGCAGCCGCGCAAGCGGCAGCCCATAGCCTTTCGTGCCTTCGATCGCGACGATGTCTGCGCCGGTCTGATCGACCCAATCTACGAGTTCATGAAGCTGCTGCGGGGCGGCTCCGCTCTCGTGCTTGTCGACGCAACGGCCGTGGTGATCGACGGCGGCAGCGACGTGAACGCGGCTGTGTGGGTCGATCCCGATTACGAGGGGTGTCATGGTGTTCTCCCGATCCGTAGGGTTGAGGCCGGGTGGCGTTGGACACTCCTGTCGTCCGGTCAATCACGCCGCTATCAGGTCACGCGGCCACCCGTTGAGGTGTCGAGGAGACTGGCCCTAACGGGGTCAGACCCGTCGCAACCGGGTCGACAGAAAGATTCCGGGTCATCCTTGACACCTCAACGAGCCTCCCAGCGGTGCTGATCGCTCCGCCAGTGTCAAGAGAAACACACAGGAAGATGCCGACGGAGTCGGTGCGGCGGCGGATCTCGCGGTTGAGGCGCTCGTTGGGATTGTTCGACCAGATTTGGGACCACACGTCTTTGGGGAACTCGGTGAAGGCCAGGATGTCGGCCCTGGCGGTATCGAGGTGCTCGGCGACCGCGGGCAGCTTCTCGGTCACGTAATCCAGGGTGCGGTCGAACTGGGCGTGCACGTCGGAGGCGGTGGGCTGGTCATAAACGGAGTGCAGCATCGCCTTCACCGCCGGCCACATGCTCTTCGGGCTCACGCTCATCAGGTTCGCCGCGTAGTGGGTGCGGCAACGCTGCCAGGTCGCGCCGGGCAGGTTCGCGGCAATCGCGTCCTTCAAACCGGCATGCGCGTCACTGGTGACCAGCTGCACGCCGGTGAGGCCGCGGGCGACGAGGTCTGCGAAGAACGCATTCCACGCCGACCCGGTCTCAGCTGTCGCGGTTTGCAGGCCGAGCACTTCGCGGCGGCCGTCACCGTTGACGCCAGTGGCGATCAGCACGACCGTGTTCACCACCCGGCCACCCTCACGAACCTTCATCGTCAGAGCGTCGGCGGCGACGAACGTGAACGGGCCCGCCTCAGCCAAAGAGCGGTGCCGGAACTGGTTCACGTGCTCGTCGAGCTCGGCAGCCATCCGGGACACCTGCGACTTCGACAGGGCGTGAATGCCGAGGGTCTTCACCAGCTTGTCCATCCGCCGCGTGCTGACGCCTGCGAGGTAGCAGTCGGCGATCACGGTGATCAAGGCCGCCTCGGAGCGCTTGCGACGCTCCAGAAGCCACTCCGGGAAATACGTGCCCGATCGCAGTTTCGGGATCGCGACATCGATCGTGCCAGCCCTGGTGTCGAGATCGCGGTGGCGGTAGCCGTTGCGGTGGGTGAGGCGGTCAGGGGACGGCTGTCCCCATTCGGCGCCGACCACGGCGTCGGCGTCGGCGGACAGGAGGGCGTTGATCATCGTTTGCAGCAGGTGTCGCATCAAATCCGGGGAAGCGTCGGCAAGGGCTTCACCGAGCACCGTTGCAGGGTCGACAATGTGGGGAGCGGTCATCGTGTTGATGCCTTTCGAGTTGGGGTAAGAGACTTCTCGAAGGATCACACGGTGACCGCGTTCACGTCAGCAACGACGTGCGCGACCACCGTGGGTTACACCACTATGCGGGGCTCCGCTGGTGCACTCTCTGCAGGCTCCCCGGCGCCGCTCCTCGTCGGTCGAGTCACACCGCGTGGCACTGGTCTCCCGCTGGGTCGGACGGCCTGACCTGCACGTCGCGAACACTGTTGCACCCGGTCCCTCAGTCCGCCTTGTCAAATCGAAACATTTCTGCTTTCTCATCGCGGTCTAGACCGTATGGGGTGACCGCTCAGACTCGCTGAGTGGTTGCGGGCCGGGGCCTTACTCACACATGTTCGTGGGTTACCGAGCAGGGGCCACCTGCTCGGCCTATCCGACAGTTGTGACTCCTGTAAGGACGCGACTCAGTCAGCATCACCGTCAGACCGGGCGTGGTCTCCACCGCTCGGAGAAACAACTGCACGAGGGATCCGCTGTAGGAGTCGTACAACACCTTGTCGCCAGGCTTAATCATCGAGGCGGCGTGGTCCGCGATCGAGGCTATGGCTCGCTCGGAGTCTGCGATGAAGGTACGCATCCGAGCCAGGACTGCCCCGCGGGGGTCCTCCGACGAAAGGCTAGCCTCGAGCGCAGCGAAGGCGACCGTGCGCATGCTGGTAATCGAGGGCTTGGTGCTGATCAGCCACTCGGTGGTCCGGGAGACCACTACGGCGACCTCCTCATCCGGCTGCCCCTCCAGGCTGAGAGCGACCACCTCTGCCGCTGCCCGGCCGTATGCGCTGCCCCCAGCCACCGCGTTGTGGGCGATGGCCGTCCGCAGCTCGGTCAACCTGTCCATCAGGCACCCCCGCCGGGCCGATACCGAGAAACTGCTTAATTTCAGGGTCAACCACCGAACGGGAATCAAGACACCCGCGGTGGCAAACTTGATTCCGTTCCAGGCGCACAGCATTACCAGCAGGTAGGCCGGGCCACCCCTTTCGACGAGGGTGGCGCAGATACTCAGCGCCAACAGGTAGGACAGCGTCGCGATCAGGCAGACCGGCATCGCCCACTCGAGCCCCAGCGGGCCGCGCATCCGGTCCACCGCGCGGTTGGTAGGCATGTAGAAACGTAGGTAGCCGCAGAGCTCGGCGCTCAGGTTCCAGCGCAGGCTGAACATAAGGACCCCCTTTGAGAGCGTTCATCCCTTCATACGCCGCAAGTTCGACCACGCGGCTGTCGCGTGCCTTGCGCTGTGGAGAAGTCCCCGACGGGGGTCGTAGAGACGCCGCTCAGACGATGGGTTGTCGGTACAGGTCCATGCTTCTTCTGCCCTCGTTAGAAAGTGCATCCTTCTGATCGGCTATTGCCCGAGCTCGGCGTATCGCCTTTCGTGCCCGGACGGCGTCGAGTTTCTGCGCGGCGGTTCGCGGCGCTCCGAGAGCGCGTCGCCCGTCCACTCGGTATCGGTCGCGGAAGGCAGCCACAGCGCTGACCTCGTTGAGCCAGCGGCTACGGGCTGCGTCCGTTGTAGGTGGCGTGCCCAGGCGTTTGAGCCAGGGCTCCTTGGCCTCTACCGCGTTGGCGGTCAATGCCTTCGCCCGCGACTCCATAAGTGACTGTCGCTCGGTGAGTGCGGTCATCATCTCGGGACACATCGGGCCCTCGGCCACGGGGATCAACCCGGCGATGTGGCTAGGTTCTGCGCGACGCCTCCCACGTTTGGGCCGCGCTGCCTTCTTGAGTCGGCTGATCAGCACGGCTCCCGCGTCGTCAGCATCTTCGAGCGATCGGCGTGCGACGAGCGCCGGCAGGAGTCGGTCGACGTCGTGTCCATTCGCTTCGGCACGTCGCAGCTCGGCAGTGAGCGGACCGAACGAGTCGGATCCGGTCACCGAGTCGATCTGCTCGTCGGTCAACCCGCAGGCCTTTACCAGGCTGATCCAGCGGTCCCGCTGGGCAACGGCAGCGATGGTCTCGTACTCCGCCGCGAGTTGCGCGATGGATGACCACTGTTCCTGCTCCTCAACGATCATCCGGTGGGCGGACGGTTCCGCCCCGGAGTGTTTGAGCACGCCGTACAACACGGTGCGTGCGTTGACCTCCTCAGGCTCTGGCGGGGCGTGGCCCTCATCGGGCTTGTCCAGAGCGACGTACGCGATGTTCGCCTCCCTGCCCCGTGTCATGGAGACGTACAGGCTCTCGCGGGTGGCCGTGCATGAGACGACGACGTGCGAGGTGTCGACGGTGAGGCCCTGGGCGCGGTGGGCCGTCACGGCGTACCCTAGGTCGACGTGCTTGGCGACGTACGCCGCTGGCAGGGTCACGGTTGAGCCCGAGACCGCGCCGAGACGCAGAACGGTCATCGAGCCGTCACCGCCCACATTTGTGACGCGCCAGCGGTCTCCGTTGTGGACCCATCCGCCATACACGGTCGAGAGACGACGGTCGTTGCTGCGGGTGATGACAAGATCACCCATTGACGCACGCGTACCGTCACCAAGATTGGCCTCGGTGCTTCCTGCTGGATCGCCCCCGGCGATGCGGTCGGCGCGGGCTCGTGTGTTGAGGTCCTTCACCGTCTCGGTCGCATCTGCCACGAGGATCGCGGTGCGACCGGCCCGTATGTCATCGCTCCAGGCGAGGTAGGCGGCGTCCATCATCGCGTCGGTTGTGCCCTCGCGGACCCGGTCGTGTTGGACGTACGTGCCGATGACCTCGGTGCGGCCCAAGCGCAGGTCGAGCGAGGCGGCTTTTTCCCACTCGTTGGTGAAGCGGTGGACCTCGGTGAGCTCGGGGGTGTCGGGGCGGGCGGAGGCCAGGAGTGTGAACGCGCCTCCTGCCTCGACTGACTGGAGTTGCGCCCAGTCCCCAACCAACAGCACCTTCGCGCCGGCTTCGGCTGTGAGGGCGACCAGTCGGTCGAGAGCCAAGGTGCCGGCCAGCGTGGCTTCGTCGATGATCACGAGGTGCCCCTTCCGGACCTGCGCCCGTCCGCGGTCGTAGTCGTGGAGCCACTTGGCGGTGTTCTCGCACCGGATGCCGAGGTCTTCGGCGAGCACTTGAGCCGCGATAGCGCTAGGTGCGAGGCCGACAACGCTGTCCTTTCCGTGCACCGTCGTCCAAGCTGTCTTCAGGGCGTGCATGGCGGTGGTCTTGCCTGCACCGGCAGGACCGACGAGACAATCGATCTGCCGCCCGGACACAGCAATCCGCGCTAGCGTGTCGACCTGCTCAGCGCTCAACAGGTGTTGCTTGCGTCCCACGCGCTCGACGACATGCAGGCCGACCGACGGGGCGGTGAGGTCGGTCGAGTGGGCCAGCAACCGGTCCTCGGCGGCGAGCAACTCCTCAGACGTAAAGACCACCGAGTGCCGTGGCCGAAACACCGTGCTGCCGTCCTCTCGCCGGAAGACCTCGGGGCTGGTGGCCAGCTCGGGCGGAGTCAGAGACAGCGACTCCTGTTTCGCAGCATCGACGACCAAGCCGACCACGGCCTCGCGGTCCTTCACACTCGCGAAGCGCCACCCCATCGTCTGCCGCGATGCCTCGGCCCAGAGATTCCAGTGCCGCCACGTCGAACGCTTCTCACTCACTGCTCCGACAACCGAGACCCCTACCTGGGCGACGACATGGAGCGAGATGTCGTCGGCCCGAAGGGTGGGGCGGGCGACCGGACCCGCTGTGCTTCTGCGTGCCCAATCGACGGCCTCCGCCCCGAGGATCGTCTGGACCCGTTCCCGCCATTCGGTTGTGAGGTCGAAGAGCGACCGGATGACCTTCTCAGGGCGCGTGGTTAGCGTCGCTTTCGCTCGCAGCTCGATGATCCGTGTCGTGGAGGGGCGGCGCCCGTGGCGGGCGACGTACTCCTCGATCAGGCGGTTGGTCTCTTGATCGATCATTCGGGAGCGACTGGAAAACTCCCGGATGAGCGATTCCGGGACGGGCTCCAGCTCCCACGCCGTGTTGTGGTTGTTGCCTCTGTCGCGCTGCTCCCACTCGATACCGAAGGTGCGGGTCATGCGGTCAGCGAGTACCGCGTTGTAGTGCGCAGACATGGCGACGACAGCTGCATGGAGCGGTCGTCCGTCCAGGCTGCGCCAGCGCCCGTCCTCCGCGGTCTTGACCTTGTTGGAGATGACGACGTGCGTGTGGAGCTGCGGGTCACCGAGCCGGGAGTCCCAATGGTCGTACGCCGTTGCGACGATCCCGACGATGTCAGCTTGCGCCACGGCGCCGTCGCCAGCATCGACACCGCGACGGGTCGTGGCGACCTCGCGCTCCAGGAAGGCGACCGTTTCGCCGAGCGCCTGGTGGTGAGCCTCGCGGATACATGCCTGGGTTCCCGTGTCCGCGACGCCCCAGAGTACTGAGACCGACTTGGGAACGCTGAATGTGAAGTCGAAGCCCGCGACGGCACGTCGAGTGCCGGTCTCCACCTCCTCGTGCGCGATCGAGGCCGCCGCCTCGAGCCGCTGTTCGTCGCTGAGGTCGCCAGGCAACTTGGATACCCGAGCCGCGACCCGAGCCCTCACCCCGTCGTATTCCGGAAACGCCCGCCCCAGCGGTTCGCCGGTCACCGGATCCCGACCTGTGCCGAGCAGCAGTGCGAGCTGCTCTGGCATCACCTCATCCCCTCGTTTGATCGCACCGTTGCCGAGTGCGTGGAGCCCCGAGCCGATCCATCGGCCGGGTGGCGTGCCCTCCTGGGTGTAGTACCTCGTGAGCGCGGTCGTTCCGCCCATGTCGCCATCCCCGCGGACCACGCTCTTGAGCAGGTAGTCATAGCCCCTGCCCGACGACATCACGCGCATCGAGACCGTCACCCACGCTCACCTCCTCGGCGTGCAGGTGCGGAATCTGTTCCACAGGACAGCCGACCGGCCGTTTGTCCACAGGCCGCAGGCCCACAGAGCCCACCTCGTTCTGCAAACGGTGTATGTCGAGAAGTACGACCTTCAGGGCGAGGACGGGCGAAGGGACGTGGGCCGGCGGCCGCACCTGGAGGAGAGAGCCAGCAGATCAATCGGAGCGAGGAGGGAAAATCATGGGAGACAGTTGCGTGGGACGGGTACGCAGTGCCTCAATTGGTTCTGGCGGAGTTCTATCCGGGAGCCACAAAGTTCTCCGCCGGTTCCTTCTCGGGGCGCCCCCGCGAGGGAAGTCAGGAACTCGGCGATGACGACCTCACGCGAAGCACACGCACTCGCGACTGCAGCACTCCTGCTGGCCGCGGTGACTGCGTGCGCCGACGACGAGCCGGCCCCACCCGCAAGTGACCCGCCGAGCACAGCCGACCCTGTCTCACCGCCGGCGACCTCGGCGACGACGCCTACGACCACCAGCGAGGCAGCCGCTGCCGACGCGTCGGCACTGGTGCGGTCCTTCTATGCCGTTCGCGACGAGCTCCGCACGGACCCGGCGGTGAAGCTCACCAAGCTCCGCAGCGTCGCCATCGGCGGGGAGCTCTCCGCTCAACGGACCTTGTTCGCCCGAGAGCGCGAACAAGGCCAGCACCAGACCGGCGACACGAAGATCGCCGAGCTCACGGTTGAGGGAGTCGTACTGGACAACTCTGATCCCGAAGGCGGTCGGGTACCCACGGTCCAGGTCGACGTTTGCTACGACGTCGGGGGCGTCGACATCCTCGACAGCAATGGCACGTCGGTTGTCAGCGATGAACGACCCGACACCGGGTGGATTCGCTACCTGGTCTCCAACTACAACTTTGAGGCGGACCCGAGCGGTTCGTGGCGTGTCGCCTCCAGCCAGAATCTCGAGCGCCCGCCATGCGATCGTGCATAGCGCGAGTCCTGATTCTCGCCATGGTCATGGCACCTCTGCTGCTGCTTGCCCCGGCTCCGGTCTTCGCGGACACCGAGTGCCAGGTCAATGACCCGCAAACCGGTGTCTGCCTCGTCTGGGTGCACGTGCCTGGAACTCCCAGCACCCCCGGTGAAGAAGGTGATGACGTTCCGGTGGAGACGGGCGGCGGGGAGTCGTGCGTGTGGGATGGCACGGCTCTCGGTATCACGCAGCCCCCGCCGGGGCCGGTGCCGTGTTCGTCGGATGCGGGCTACTGGTCCAATGGCTTGAACTGCTACGTCCAGCTGGCGACGCCAGTGCCACCCGCTGGAGACCCCGCGTGGCAGGGGCACGAACCAGGCGACGGCGCCGTCTATCACTGCTATCAACCGCAGACCGGGATCTTGATCTACCTCTGGTCGCAGGATCCGCCGCCCGACTCAGGCACCACGCCGACGCCTGGCGAGGTCGCTCGACTCGCGATCGAGGACATGCAGCTCAAGGCGATCAACATCGGTCTTGCCCCCGAACCCGGCCCGGACAGTGTTGGCCTGGTCGGGATGCCAGTCTGGATGTGGGCTGCGGGCCCCGACGATCACACGTTCGGGCCGATCACAGCGAGTGCCTCGGCCGGCGGGATCACGATCACAGCCACGGCCAGGGTTCACAGGGTCACGTGGGACATGGGCGATGGCACTGAGGTGGTGTGTCGTAACGCAGGAACTCCGTACAAGCCGGAGTACGGCATGCAGCAGTCGCCCACCTGTGGCCATGTCTATGCGACGTCGAGCTCCCGAGAGCAGGACGGCAAGTTCACGGTCACTGCGAACTCGGACTGGGTCGTGGAGTGGACAGGGGCTGGGCAGTCGGGAGTGATCCGCCTGAATGGACTACGGCGATCGGTCGCGATCGCGGTCGGGGAAGCGCAGGTGCTCGTGCAGTAGCGGGCACCGCGACCGGAGAGGTATCGAACATGACCAGCACCACCACGAGGAACGGTAGGAGCGTCGAGAGCGGGTCGACACCGCCCTCCCCTCCACTGGTACCGCCTCCCAAGCTCCGACGTCGGCCAGCCTTGGTGGCGGGTGCTGTCGCCGCGATCTGTCTCGGGGCACTGCTCGCCGCTTGGGCGTGGACGTCGACCACGAACACGCAGGAGGTCCTGGTCGCGCGGTCCACCATCGAGCGCGGCTCACTGATCACGGAAGACGACCTCGCGCGGGTCCGGATCAGCGCTGATCCAGCCCTCTCCCCCGTGGCTGCCTCCGCGTTCGACGACCTTGTCGGGAAGCGGGCCGCGCTCGACATCGCTGAGGGCGGGCTGATCACGGCTGGGGCCACCACTACGGAGACGGTTCCCGAGGACGGGGCATCGATCGTCGGGGTTGCCCTCTCGCCAGCCCAGTCACCGGGAATGGCGCTGCAGGCCGGAGACCGGGTCCGGCTCGTGGTCACCCCACCCCCCGGTGGTGAGCAGTCGTCGGGACCTCCGGCGTTCAACGATGCCGAGGTCGTGGAGGTCAACTACGACTCCGAGAGCGGCGTCTTGGTCGTCGACGTACTGGTCCCGCATGCCGACGCCACCGTGCTCGCCGCACGCGCCGCCACCGGCAACGTCGCGCTCATCCTTGATTCCCGGGACAGGTGAGGTCATGTCGGTCATCGCGCTCACCTCGGCGTCCGGGTCGCCGGGTGTCACCACGACCGCACTGGGCCTGACGCTCGTCTGGCCGCGACCTGTGCTGCTCGTCGAGGCCGATCCGACGGGAGGCTCGGGGCTTCTGGCCGGCTTCTTCCGCGGCACACGGGAGTACGACTCCGGGCTGATCGAGCTCGCCTTGTCGTCGTACGACATTACCGACGCGCTACCGGGGGTGGTCCAGCGGTTTGAAGGCTCAGCGGCGGGGTTCATCGCTGGCACCCGATCTCACGCTCAGTCCGCGGGCCTGCGCGACCTGTGGCAGCCACTGGCGGGAGCGTTGGCCGATCTCGACGCCACTGGTCAGGACGTGATCGTCGACGCCGGTCGTCTCGGTCTGGTTGGGTCGCCCGAACCGCTGCTCGCGAACGCAGACGTGTCTCTCCTTGTCACCCAGACCACGCTCCCAGCCCTGGCTGCGGCGCGATCGTGGTCCGAGACGGTGAGGAAGGCCGCCACATGGCGTGATGCATGCGTCCTGCTCGTGGGTGAGGGCCAGCCCTACTCCCGCAGGGAGGTGGCGTCCGTGCTGGGACTCCCGGTGGTCGGCGCTGTCGCCGATGACAGGGATGCCGCAGCCGTCTACCACCGTGGAGCCGCTCCCCCTCGGCGCTTCGAAACCGGTCCGCTCGTACGGAGTCTGCGGGCGACCATTGAGGGGATCCAGGCACGCATCGCGAGCGAGCGCATCGAGTTGGCGGAGGCCATTCGATGACCAGCCGGGCGGAGATCGACACCCCCGTCGAGGCGGCCGACGTCACCAGGCTGCCGCTGTTCGCGCAACCCATCCCGCCGCTCGGAAGCCCAAAGGTTGGACGAGAGTTGGCGGGCGCCGGCCCTCCGGATCCGTCACGAGCATCAAACCTCGACTGGGGTCTGGTGGCTGCACTGCGTGCTCAAGCGTCAGAGCAGCTGAGCCAGTCGATCGCTGCCGATCGGGCTCGCCTTGGCCCAGCATCACAGCAGGAGCTCGGCCGCTCCATCGTTCTGGAGCTGATCGACAGCGCACTGGCCGACGAGGTCAACGCCGGTGGCACAGCCTGGACCATCGCCCATCAGGACGCCATGGCCCGCGCGGTCTTCGACGCACTGTTCCGGCTCGGTCGTCTCCAGCCGCTCGTGGACGACGACCGGGTAGAAAACATCATCATCACCGGACACGACCGAGTCATGCTCGAGCTCATCGATGGTTCCGTGACCCGCGGAACGGCCGTCGCGGACTCCGACGAGGAGCTCATCGACTTCTTGGTCTTCCTCGCCTCCCGGAGTGAGGTCAATGCCCGCGGATTCTCCGCGGCCCAGCCGAAGCTGCACCTGCGCCTCGACGGCGGTGCCAGGCTCGCCGCTGCGGCGTGGGTGACTCCTCGGCCGTCGGTCGTGATCCGCCGCCACCGCCTGATGAGCATCACGCTCGACGAGCTCGTCGACCGAGACATGCTGTCACCGGCCGCGGCCTCCTTCCTTCGCGCCGCCGTACGTGCTCGCAAGAGCATCGTCGTGTCCGGCAGCCAAGGAGCCGGCAAGACCACGCTGGTGCGCGCCCTGTGTGCCGAGATCGACCCGCTCGAGGCCATTGGAACGTTCGAGACCGAGTACGAGCTTCACCTCCACGAGCTCGATCGCCACGAGATCGTCCATGCCTGGGAGGCCCGACCAGGCTCGGGCGAGCGGGGCCTCGACGGCAGACAGGCCGGGGAGTTCACCCTCGACGAGGCCCTGGTCGACTCGTTCCGCTTCAACCTGTCGCGCCAGATCGTCGGCGAGGTCCGAGGCAGGGAGATCTGGGCGATGATCAAGGCGATGGAGTCCGGGACTGGCTCCATTTCCACCACCCACGCCTCGGACGCGGTGGCGGCTGTCCGCAAGCTGGTCACGTGCGCGATGGAGGCCGGGCCCCACGTCACCCACGGCTTGGCAACCAGCAAGCTCGCCGCCACGATCGACCTGATCGTGCACCTCGACCTGCGCACGACGGCCTCCGACGGGGTCTCACATCGGCACCGGCAGGTCGCCGAGATCATCGCCATCGAACCGGGTGAACGCGACACCGGCTACGCCACCACGCACGTATTCACCCCTGACGGCAGCGGTAGGGCCGCGCCGGCGGTGTTGCCTGACGCCTACCGAAGTCTTGTCGCTGACGGCTTCGATCTCCCCGGATTCCTCGCCCAGCAAGACGCACGCTCATGATCGTCCTCGTCCCTGCACTCGCCGGCGCATTGATCGTGGCCGGGATCCTCGGGCTCGTCGCCGGACTGCGACGCGTGGAGATCGCCGCATCCAAGCCATCGACGGCGCGTCGGGTACGGCTGAGTGGAATGTCCCGGCGAACGCGGACCCTTGTGGCCGCGGGTGCGGTGTCCGGGCTGGTGGCATTCCTAGTCACCGGGTGGGCGCTCGCCCTCGTCGCCCTCCCGGTCGCTGTCGTCGGTCTGCCAACCCTGCTCTCCTCGCCGCCCGCAGCTGCTCGAATCCGCCGGCTGGAGGCGATGGAGGAATGGACCCGCGCCTTGTCCGGCGTACTGACGGTCGGCGTCGGTCTCGAGCAGGCCCTCGTGGCCACGTTGCGGTCGACCCCGGACGCGATCGCTCCCGAGGTCACTCGCCTCGTGGCTCGGCTGCGTGCGCGCTGGGTCACCGAGGACGCCATCCGTGCCTTCGCCGACGAGCTCAACGACGCTACCGGCGACCTCGTCGCAGCCAATCTGATCCTCGGTGCTCGCCGACGCGGCGCAGGGCTGGCAGCCGTGCTCGAAGGACTGGCCGAGTCGGTCGCAGCCGACGTACGCGCCCGCCGGCAAGTCGAGGCCGACCGGGCCAAGCCTCGCTCGACGGCACGGTGGGTCACCATCATCAGCGTCGGGGTCCTCGTGATCCTCGCGGTCTCGGGGACGTACGTCGAGCCGTACCGAAGCCCGTTCGGTCAGATCATCCTCGCGGTCCTGCTCTCGGCCTACGTCGCCACACTCGTGTGGATGCGGCAGATGGCGATCGGTCGTCCACTCCCCCGCTTCCTCGACCACCAGCCGGGAGCGAACCGATGACGACCGGGCTGCAGCTCGCGCTGCTCGCGGGAGCCATGGTCGGGCTGGGCCTCGTCCTCCTGACGGCCCGAGTGATGCCGGCAGAACCCGACCTCGCCGACGCCCTCCGCCGCTTGACGCCGACCCGCGCGCCCAGGGAAGACACGTCAGGATCCGCGGCCGCAGGCAAGGAACGCATCGGGGTCTGGGCGATCCGCGCGCTCCCGCCCGGCGTGTGGGTCCGCACCCCCACACGGGAGCTGGCCCTACTGCGAGTCCCGCTCGCACGGTTCTACGGGGACAAGATCGTCTTCGCGTTCCTCGGGTTGCTCATCCCGCCCCTCCTCGCCGCCTTCCTCGAGTTCCTCGACCTCGGGCTCCCAGTGACGATCCCCGCCTTCGCGTCGCTGGGGCTGGCCTTGGTGATGTTCTTCCTGCCCAACTACAACGCCATCGATGATGCGAAGAAGGCGCGCCTCGAGTTCACCCGCGCCCTTGG
Organism: Microbacterium sp. YJN-G; assembly: GCF_015040615.1. Taxonomy (NCBI): domain Bacteria; kingdom Bacillati; phylum Actinomycetota; class Actinomycetes; order Micrococcales; family Microbacteriaceae; genus Microbacterium; species Microbacterium sp. YJN-G. The sequence continues at coordinate 59,676 of NZ_CP060403.1, read as the reverse complement.
CGCCTACATCGAGCTCGTCGCGCTGGAGCGCAACAACGGCTCGGGCGTACGCCAGGCGATGGAGGCCGCGGCCGAGATCGGCGACTCGTGGGTCTTCCAACGCCTCAACGAAGAGCTGACGCGCTCCCGGTGGTCCGGGCTCCCACCCTGGGAGGCCCTGCACACCTTGGCCGACGAGCTCGGGCTCCCCGAGCTGGACGACTTCGCCGACATCATGCGCCTGTCCGGTGAGGAAGGCGCGAGCGTCTACGCCAACCTGCGTGCCCGCTCCGCAGCGATGCGCACCGCGATGCTCAACGACGAGCTCGCCCAGGCCCACGCAGTCGGCGAGCGGATGACCATCCCCGGCTCATTGCTGGGCGTCATCTTCATGGCGCTGCTCGTCGCCCCGTCGCTGCTCCGGATGTTCAGCAACACCTAACTCAGAACGAACTCGAAGGAAGGAAGCAACGATGCTCCAGATCTGCACTGCACTGATCAGGCTCAAGATCGAGCTGACTGCCCGGGCAGACCCCGACGAGCGTGGTTCGGTCACCACCGAGCACGTCTTGTGGGCCGTGGCCGTCATCGGGATCGTGGCCATCGTCGTCGCGGCGGTGAGGACCTATGTCACGACGCAGGCCGGCAACATCCAGTAGGCGCAGCGACCGCGGCTCGGCCACCATCGAGCTGGTCATCCTGCTGCCCGCACTGTTCGCGGTCATGTTCATCGGGGTTCAGGCCGCGCTCTACCACCACGCCCGCGAGGTGGCTATCGCTGCCGCCCAGGAGGGGGCTCGCACAGCTGCAGGCGAACACGGCAGCGAAACGACCGGAACCGCGGCTGCCACGTCATTCGTCGCTGACGCCGGCGGTGACGACGTCCTGGCCGATGCCACCGTCTCAACGAGCCGCTCGGTGGCCACCGCGGTCGTCATCGTGACCGGACGCAGCCTCAGCGTCGTTCCCGGCTGGAACCCCGTCGTACGGCAACGCGCCAGCATGCCGGTGGAGAGAGTGACTGCGCCATGAAATCCCCGATGGGTCCCCCAGCCAGCCGGAATGGCAGCGAAGGTGGATCCGCATCGGTCGAGGCAGCGATTGCCGTGCCCGCTTTCGTGTTGTTCGTGGGCCTGATCATCTTCGGTGGCCGTACGACGGTTGCCCACCAGGCAGTCGAGTCGGCGGCTGTTGACGCCGCCCGGTCCGCGTCGCTTGCACGAACCAGGTCATCCGCCGAGACCGCCGCTACCGCGGCCGCCACGAACAGCTTGGCGAATCAGGACGTGGCCTGCTTGAAGGTCACCGTCCACGTCGACACCGCCGCTTTCGCCGCAGCAGTAGGTCAGAACGCTGCTGTGCACGTCACCATCGGCTGCCTGCTGGACCTTGAGGATCTCGCTGTGCCGGGAGTACCAGGCAAGCGCACCGTCGAAGCGAGAGCGAGCAGCTCTCTCGACACGTGGCGGGAGCGCTCATGATCCGCAATGAGCATGGCTCCATCACGTTGTGGATGGTCAACGCGAGCTTCGCGATGATGATGCTCGTCGGGCTGGCCGTCGACCTCGGCGGGCAGGTCCACGCCCAACAGCGCGCCCACAACGTCGCTGGCCAGGCTGCGCGCGCCGGAGGCCAAGAGGTCCAGGCCGCACCGGCAGTCCAGGGACGTTACGTGGCCATCAATGCCGCGGCCGCACGCAACGCGGCCCAGGACTATCTCTCCACCGCCGGCGTCAACGGGACCGTGTCCATCACCGACGGCACCACCATCACCGTGAACGTGACCGACACCTATCGCCCTAAGTTCCTGAGCATCATCGGCCTCGGCGACCTGCCCGTCACGGGTGAGGCCTCGGCACGACTGATCCGCACCGTCGCAGGGAGCGAACAATGACCCCGCCCGCGCTTCGCCAGAGACTCCACGGACTTGCGGCCACGCTGGTCGTCCTGCTCCTCGTGATCGGCATGCCGCTCATGCTGATCACGATCGGCGCGCGCCCGTCGGACATCGAGCTCAGCGAGCTGAGAGTGTTGCTGTCCCGCCCGGACGACGGCACCCTCGCCCTCACCGTCATCGCCGTGGCCGCGTGGACGGCGTGGATCGTGGTCGCAGTCTCGGTGGTCGTCGAAGCCGTCGCTCTCGTACGCGGAGTGCCGGCCCCGTCGCTTCCCGGGTTCGGCCTCCCGCAGCACGGTGCCAGCCAACTCGTCGCTGCAGCCGCCCTGTTGTTCATCGCGACTCCGACGGTTTCCCTTGCAGTCTCGCCCACGCCCGTCCACGCTGTTTTCGCTGCGCCCGTCCCGGACACGCCGCGACTGGAGTCCGCCGACACTGCGCCCGTCCTCGCCCAGTCAACGCCCGCCCCGACCGGCGTCTCCGCGGCTCCGGCGACGGCGATCTCCGACTACACCGTCAAACGGGGCGACAGCTTGTGGCGGATTGCCGAACGCATGCTCGGCGAGGGCGGGCGCTACACCGAGATCGTCGAGCTGAATCGCGAGTTGCTCCACGGACGACCCGACTTCATCGTCGCCGGCACTGTGCTCAAGGTCCCTCAAGAAGCAGACTCATCTTCCACCGACCACCCGGTGGAGCAGTACGAGGTGCAACCCGGTGACACGCTCTCCGAGATCGCTGAAAGACAGCTGGGTGACCCGCTGCGCTACCCCGACTTGTTCGAGGCATCGCGCGACACGATCCAGCACAACGGGGCACATCTGACGGACCCCGACCTGATCCAGCCCGGCTGGACGGTCACCATCCCCAACACCACGCATCGCGGCGGCAAGACCGGGGCACCTCAAGACCGGCTACCAGAAGTCGTCGTCCCACCGGTGTTTCAGCCCACGCCTGACGTCGACCCGACCCACACAGCGGTGCCGGAGCTAGAGCCGGCGCCTGCAGCGGACGCGACGTCCCCCGCAGTCGACGAGACCCCCACCCCCTGGCTGCTGCCGGGTCTCACGGGCGCCGGTGCACTTCTCGCCGGTCTGGTCCTGCTCGCGGTGCGAGCCCACCGCAACACCCAGCTTCGCTACCGCCGCCCCGGCCAGACAGTCGCCCCTCCCCCGCCAGAGCTGCGCGCCGTCGAGAAGACGGCGATGCACGCGGGAGCCCCGATGACAGCAACCATCAAGCAGCTCGACCAGGCATTGCGTGCGCTCGCCGTCGACACGGCGGCCGCAGGGCTCGCCATCCCACGCCTGGTGCGGGCGGTCCTCGCCGACGACACGGTCACACTCCATCTTGCAGAGGACTCCGATCTCCCTGCTCCGTGGGCGGGCGCCGGTGAGGTCTGGTCGACACGGTTGCGGGCGGAGGGGCCGACGACCGACGTGCTCGCCCCGTACCCCCTGCTCGTCTCAATCGGCCAGGACGAAGCCGGCGGACTTCACCTCCTGAATCTGGAGTCGTTCGGTGTGGCAAGCCTGAGCGGTGGCACCGAAGCTGCAACTTCCCTCGCACGCCATGTCGCTGCGGAACTGGCACTGAACCCCTGGTCGGTGCTCGTGAACGTCAACGTCATCGGCTTCGGACAGGAGCTGGCCGAGCTCGACACCCTGCGCCTTCATCACCACGACAACGGGGACAAGGTCATCGCATCGATCGCCGAGAACCTCGCCGCCGCCCAGGAATCGGGCACCGGTGAACCCGATCCGTTTTGGGCAGTGATCACCACCGGCGACGGTGCTAGCGAGCTCGCGATGCTGCTGGCTGCCCCTGCGACCGCTCGACTGGGCGCAGCCCTCGTGGCCGTCAACGCGCCGGTCCCCGGATCGCTCCTCCTCGAGGTGGACAGGAGCGGACGCCTGCTCGCGCCCGCCTTTGGTCTGGACCTACACGCCTCTGGCCTCACCGCCCTTGAAGCGTCGGCGTGTGCGGCCATTGTCGATCTCACCCGCGAGAGCGAAGCGATACGCATCCCCACGACCACTGCGGCCCCGGACGGGTTGCGAACACTGACAGATCACGCAGGAGCTCTTCGCTCCGACCTGGCAGGAGCCCGCGAGGTTCAGGGAACCAGCGAGGGCTCACTACTGCCACGACCGGTCGAGGAGTACCTCGCCGCGGCCGCCACGACAGCGGAGGACGTGGTCACCCTCGCTCCAGTAGTTCCCGCACAGGTGCGCAGGCAGGTCGAGCAGTCCGACCCCACCCTGGACCAGGACGTTGCTGACTGGTTCGACACCGAAAGCGTCCGCCCCCGGTTGATGCTGCTGGGCCCGGTCACCGCCCGCGCGTACGGCATCGTCGCCCCATCGATCACCAAGCGCAGGCCCTACTTCGTCGAGCTGCTCGCCTTCCTTGCCCTGCACCCTGAAGGCGTCACTGGCAGCGCGGTGGCCGATGCCTTCTCGATCGCAGGCTCGCGAGCAAGAACGGACCTCGGCTCGCTGCGTGCCTGGCTGGGAGACAACCAACGGACCGGCCATAAACACCTGCCGCCAGCAAACGGCTCCCCGACCTTCCGAAAGACCGGGGTCAAGGCCTACCAGGTCCAAGACGTGCTGGTCGACCTCGACCTCTTCCGTCGACTGCGTGCCCGGGGCGAAGCCCGCGGCGTTGAGGGCATCAGCGAACTCAAAACTGCGTTGAGCCTAGTCGAGGGCGTGCCCTTCAGCCGCTTGCGTGAGCGAGGATGGAGCTGGTTGCTTGATGGCGAACGCCTTCACGAAACCATCGGCTGCGCGATCGTCGACACCGCGCATGTCATCGTCGTCGACGCACTCGCGAAGGACGACCTGGCCACGGCCCGGAGAGCCGCCGAGACCGCGTGCAAGGCAGCGCCGTACGACGACATCTGCCGCCTCGACCTAGTCAAGGTGACCGCCGTCGAGGGGCACGTGGAGGCCGCTGACCGCATGCTCGTGGACGACGTCTTCAACCGAGCAGACGACCACCTGCCGCCGGTCGACCTGCCCGAAAGAACTCGAGAAGTGGCCTTCAAGCAAAACTGGAACGCCTCGCGGGCGTCTGGAAACAGCTAGACCGCGAGTGTCCAGTCGCACGGCGTCGCACCTGCCGGGAAGAGAGGACTGCGTCGCATGAGATCACGGGCGGGAAATGGCGGCGGAATGTCGCACGTTCGGCCGCGTGGCTGTCACTAAAGTTCGCTGGTCGGTACTCCGTCGACGGGACGTCTTGCGTGTCTCGGTGCCCCGCGTTCCCACCAGTGAATCTACGGGGCTCCGTGCAACTGCACTGCGGCCGCCTGCGCGTCGCCGATGTTGCAAAACTTCCAGAGTTCTTTCGCGGCGCATGAGTACTGGAACAAGACCTCGTCGACATCGAGGGCTGTGAGTACGTCGCTGCGGAACTGGTCGATCGTCTCGGCCACGTGCGCGGCGAGTTCGGCGAGCTCTGCCTCGTGGTAGGCCGACACCGCCTCACGAGCTCGCTGACGATCTGACTTCTAAGGCACGGACTGAGGCGAAGCCGCCCTCAACGCGGCAGATCCGGGCGAGCGTAGCCGCCCTCAACGCGGCATGTGCGGACGTTTCGGCTCCGTCATGCCGATACTGGGTTGGGAACCTAGGTGGCCGGGCAAGCGTCGGAACTGTCACCGGACGAAGGGAGCACTCATGAGGATCGGGCATGTGCTTGTGATGGCTGTCGCTGCGACTGTCGCGAGTGGATGCGGTGCGGCCACGTCCGGGCAGAGGGAAGAGCCGACACCGTCGACCGTTTCAGAGACCGCACTTCCCTGTGCCGACACCGAACAGTCGCGCGTTGATCTAGACGTTCCTGGCCCTGGGCAGCCCAGCCCTGAGGAGGCCGTGGCGCCGTACGCGGGCGCGTTGGAACTGACGTCTCGTGAAGTCGACGGAGACACGGTCGTTCTCGGACTCAGACAGGACGGGTCGATCTTCCGCACGTACCACGTGCGCAAGCGCGCCGATGGTTGGTGGCCCGACGGCTACTCGGAGTGCCGCGCCTGAGACGGCTCGCTACATCCGGACATCGGCAGATCCGCGCGCATCGCGGCAGTTCTGGACGCTTGCTCGACGCTCTAACCTGACAGCCCGACCCACTCCTGAGCCTGGTCGTCGGGCATGTTGTCGATGAATCCCCAGGTGAACAGGACCTCGTTGGCTAGGTGGATCATTGCAGTGCGAAGGGTTGACGCCTGAAGGCACGAGCGCTTTCCGCGTGCCGTTCCGGATTGCTCGCAAGGAGATCTATCGCGAGCGCTGCAACCAGCCGCGAAGCCGAACCGTATTGGCCTGTAGAAGCCCATCATCGAGTCGAAGGAACTGCTTTGAGTCTGCGTGAACGCATTGACCTCGAAATCGCGAGTGCGCCCTTGGATCCATTCGACCTCGACTCGACGTTGCAGCAGGGTCGGCGCGTTGTGCGCCGCAGACGAACTTGGGTCGTCCTTTCCGGTGCCGCGGCCACCGTGGTGCTCGCCGTCCCCATTGCTGCAGGACTGGGCGCGACCGGCGATCCCCGGCCAGAGGCCCCCGTTGCCAGCCAAGAATCCGCTCTCACCTGCCCGGCAGCCGGGCGTACGACCCCCGAATGCAGTGGCCAGCAGTTCCTCAACCAGGACAACGTGACACTCACGCCGTCTGGGGAACTGGTGGTCCGCAACGGCTGGACCATCACCCAGAAGATCGACGACCCAACCCCGAAGATTGAGGCCGTCGCCGTTGCCGTGTCCGATGGCACCAACGCCGAGTGGGCTCTGATCAAGTATCCCGATGGTGACCGCGACGTCTTCTCCGAGCGCGTCGATCCGACAAATCTTCCGACCGGGGTGACCTTTGACGCCTGGCTGAACTTCGCCTCGTCACGTTGGACCGGTGACGCCACGACGGTCGTGGCGGAGTTCAACGAAGACGGCGACCTTGTTGCTATGCCCGGCTGGTCCATCCTCCAGCAGGCAACAAACCTCGCGATGCCCTCGCGGTACAGGGGGCCATCCGGTGTCACGGCGGTCATGCAGCTACGACAAGATCTGGTGAATGTATTCAACGTTGAGTGCGACAAGTGCACCGAACATGCCTTCGGCTGGTACCTCGTCCGGCGTACGCCGCAGGGAGCCGACGCGTTTCCCGTACTCGACCCGACCGGTGACATGACGAACAGCGTGAAAGGCGTTCTCGCGTACGCGGCCACCGGCTACAAGCTGAGCGAGCAGGGAATGGTCAGGCCGGCCCAGTGAAGCAGGCTGAACGCGAGGCGGCCTACATCGAGTTCGTCACCACTCGACGCCGGGCGCGTAAGCCGCTTCGTGGCTCTTCGGGGTGATCTGGTCGTTGGCTGAGGGGCGTGACGAACGAACTGGTGACTGAATCACCTGTAAGTCTCTGAGATGGCTGGCCTGGGGTCGGCTGGCAGAGTGGGTGCTGGTGCTCCGTCTGGTCGTGACTCTTGAATCGCCTGGCCTCTCGCTTCGGCGGGATGCCTTTCCCAGGATCTGTCCGACCGGGTGGGTGCCGGCGCCGACCCTGCCCACTCCGATGGCTTGATCAGAAGCTCGCTGGGAAGGTCGATAGCGTCGCCGTCGCGCCGATCCGGACGCCCGTCGAGGACGAACTCGATCTGCACCTGAGTAATCAACCGAGTGCCGAGTCCGGCGATCGCTTCCATGGTCACCTCCACTGCAGATATTCAGTTGGAGAACGACCCTGACGGCGCCAGAGTACGACCGCGAACCATCGCGCACCCGCGGTGCCGCCCGCGTGTCGCAGACAAGATCAATGGCACCCAGCACCGAATCACTGTCATCTGTCCGATGACAGTGATTCTGTCGTCCCTGCCATTGATTCTGTGTCGAGAATCCGCAGGTTCCCGTCGACCGCACTGAATCCCAGCAGCTCGTCTGCGCCGGTCCTTGCCATTCAACCTGTAGGTTCTCGGAACCGCGACGCGAACTCGACGACGGGAATCCCCGGATCTATTAGCGCGGCACTCAGCCGCTGAGTCAGGAAGACCGCTGCGGGACTCCCACCGCCATCGTCACAGTCAGCCGCGGTTGCCGACCACGAATGTCTCGCCCGCGCCTTCGCAGGCGTCCGGGAGCTCGGAGACCTCCGAGAACCCGCCCGGCAGCGTTACGGCGTCACCACCGGTTAGGTCGTCGCCTCGGTAGCTGACGAGGTCTCCGTCGACGGCGATCTCGGGCGCGGGGAACACAGGAACGACGCGCTCACCGGTTTCCAGATCGACGGCGAGGCAACCATCGACATCGACGACCAGACGGCCCTCGATGCCCGATCCGAATCCGCCCTCTCCCGACGGATCGTAGGTGGCGACGACGATCTCCGGTTCGATCGTCCCGCAGCCGGATAGCACCGCAGCGACGAGGAAACCGCCAGCCGACGCCAGGGGTCGTCGTCTCGTTGCTCGCATCGTCGTCTGTCGAGATCAGTAGTTGTAGCGCAGACGGGTCTCAAGCGGCCGATAGAGCAACTTCGAGTAGACACTGAACGTCGGTGTCGTGCCCGGGTAGGTTCCGCCCTTGTGAATGCCGTACGCGCGATTCGTGCCAGCGCCGTTCGTGTAGTACCAGGGGCCACCACTGTCTCCGCTATCCTGGCCCGCACCGTTGACTCGGACGAACACGGGCTGGCATATCGCCCCGTTGCATGCATTGCTCCAAGTCGGTGCGTACGAGGTGCTGGATACTGTGCCGCAACGCTGCCCGCTCGTCTCTCCACGATGGCAGAGGTAGTCGGTTGCCACCGCAAATGTGTACGAACTGGGGTTCTGGCGTGGAGTTGTCAGGGAGTCGCCGTAGAACGTCGTGTAGGCGCTATGCGATGATGTGTTGATCGTGAAGTAGGCAATATCCGCGTACCCGTTCCAGTTGCGGTGGCTGTACGACGATGCATAGCTCGTGCCTGATCCGCCGGGGTTGGCGAACCAAGGAATCGAGGTCAGGCAGTGCGCCGCTGTCCAGAATCCCCTTGACGAGATCGAGGTCGTGCCTATCTGTGCGGTGAAACCAACGGTGCACGCAGGCACCGTCGCGTTTCCCCCTCGAAGGATCGCGGAATCTCCCACCTCGCCGTTCGTGGCCTGCACGCGGAGGATGCTGTCATCCGCCCCCAGCGAGGACCATGCGTCAAGACCTCGGACAGCTGAGCCGACGAGACTCTCGGCCGACGACTCTTGCGCTGCCGATGATGAGCGCACGTCGAGCACGATCTGCCCGGTCTTCGCGTCGATGTAGGCACCCTGAAGCGCTGAAGTATCACCCGCGTACACATCCTGAATCCGTGGGATGAGATCGACCAGGACATCACCTTGCGAGGAGAAGGCGACCCCGTGCAGCGTGGAGAGAGGAACCCCCGCGGCATCCGCGAGACGTTCGGCGGTGCGGACTATCTCGACGTCATCCGTTCGCACAACGAGCGTGGCCGCTCCCGCACTGACTTCCCGCCATGCGTCGAACGAGGTTTCGCCGAAGCGCTCGGCGAGTGTGGATACCAGATCTCCCGAGATGACTTGAAGGTCGAGGATCTTGCTTGCATCCTCGACGCTCACGCCATAGTCCGCTGCATAGGATTCCGCGATGGACATCGATTCCGTCTCGGCCGGGGCCGCCGCCGCGCCTGCGGCGGCGAAGTCGACGGCCGTAACGCTCGAGGTCGAGGAAGTTGATGGTTCAGTGTCCTGCGCTCGTTCGGACAAGAGCAGGCTCGCGAGGGCGAGAGCGAGGATGGTTCCGCGGACCGCTGTCCGCCCGATCAGGTGTCGCGGCATGTCTACCCACCCACTTCCGATTGGTGAAATGCAATCAGCGGCGCGTACTCGATGTCAAGAGGGCCACGACGGGAGAGGCGTTGAGCGCGCCGTGCCCCGTCGGGGCGCCGCCCGCGCGACGCTTCGTTGGGTTGGAGAGCGCGGCATGACATGGCACCGTCACCTTGGGAGCCGCCGGCTTCAGACCCCACCTACACCCTTGATTCCGATCGGCGACGTCGATCGTATGCGTGAGTACTTCGAACGCCCAAAGCCACCTCAGCCCTGCTGGTCGTTTGCCCCAGCACTACACGACCTCGATGCGGCCGATCGTCTGATACGTCAGGTCAGCGGCGCGTCTGACAGACCTCCGCGCGCGACCACAGTTCGGTTCCTTGGCACAGCAATACCGGGGGTGTAGGGGATGATCTGGATGCGCACGGTGCTGAGGTGTCGGAGCAAGCAAATGCGATGCCGTTGCGACGATGCCACGAGGGCCTTCTCGAGCGCGGCGGGGCGCTTGCAGCCGGCGTTGAGGCGCATGCTGAACGCGGTCTCGACTGCGGCCTTTCCGCGGGCGACAATGCGTTCGGCGATGTCGTGGAGGTGAGTGGTTGTGGTGCCCTGCATGATCGTGACGACGGCGGCTTCAAGCGCCCATACCTGTTCAGCGAGTTTGAACCGGGAGCTGAGGAGGTACGACGCGAACGACAGGTCGGTCAGCACGGCCGTGAGTCGCACGACCTCGGGATATGCCGCGAGGAGCACGGTGTCGCGGCCCAACTCGCCGATGCCGAGGTCTGCCATCCGGTCAGCAACGCGTCGCGCGGGCTTCGCGTCTCTCGCCCAGTGTTCGATGAGGGTGGCAGCGAGTTGCAGTTCGCCGGTGTGCAGGCCGATGCCTCGCTTCCACAGCGTGCCAGAGAGGCATCGCTCCGCGTGCGCGTAGTCGGGGTGACGGGTCAGGTCGATGTCGACACCGTCAAGGTGCCAACGGCGATGATGGTTGCAGACCGCACCCCCACGACTCCGGACCATCGTGGACGCGCCGCGGGCGCACCGTCGGCACGCTGTGCGAGGTTGCTGGGTGTACCCGCAGCGTGTGCAGTTGCCGGGCTGCCACGCGAAGTGCTGACAGCGGACATACATCGCGTTCCGGCGGGCTTCGCGGTCGAAGTGCCCTACGGGTAGCGACCCGAGGCGCTCTGCCCACGGTCCCGCATTCTCCAGGTTCGGGCGGAACGGCGACAGGCCGGCGATATCCGTGACATGAAGCCGAAGGTCACGTTCGGTGAGCGTGTTCGCTTCGGCGAGGCGGGCCAGGTAGCAGGTGACGGTCTCCCCCGGAACCGTGCGGACCGGGACGGGCAGGGCGCGGACATCAGCGACGGGTGCCTGCCCCTGCCGCATCCCTCACACCTCGACTACGGCCGGTGTTGGATCGGGCGCGGGGGTGGTCCCGAATACGGTGTCGAGGTCGAGGCGTTCGGTACCCGTGTCGATCGCGTCGATCGCGAGCATGTGCACCATCCCGGTGAGATCCCCAATGACCCCTCCGGTCGCGGTGTGGAGATGGCGAACGTGGCGGAGGATCGCGCCGGGTTCCTGATCGATCAGCCCCAGCGACGCTTCGACCGCGAGCAACAAGTCCGCCCACGCGGCGCGGGCCTTGCCGGTGGCTTCGAACTTGTGCAGCCGCATGATCTGGAACCTGCTCGTGATCTGCCGGCCTCTCGTGCCATCCAGGAGCCCGCTGCCCTCGACATCCGCGCCGGCGTACACGAACGTGCCCGGGCACTTCTCCGACAGCTGCTTGAGCGTGTCGGACGCCTCACTCATCTGCTTGTACTTCTGGTTGATGTTGTGGATCTCGTCGACGATGATCAGCTCGGTCCGACACGTCGCGATCACGCTCGCGACCGTGTTCATCAGCTCACCCGTGTTGTAGTGGGTCCGCACCGGCAGGCCCAGGAAGTGCGCGAACTCGCCCAGCATCAGCTTCGGGGTGCACGACGGCGGCACCGACACGTAGATCACCGGGATCGACCCGGACCCGGACCCGCCGACATCGCGACGGCGCCGCTCGAACCGGCGGGCGATGTGCGCGACGGTCGTGGTCTTCCCGATGTTCGGTTCGCCCGAAACGATCACACCGAGCTTCCCGTGCGACTTGTACGTGTTCAACATCAGCCGGCGGCGGATCTCAGCCTCGATCGCCGCGAACTGACCGGTAGCGACCACCGACCCACGCACCATGAACTGCTTCCGCGCCTCACGGTGCAGCGCACGGTCCGCTGGTGACATCGCCTCCAGTTCCTCGCGAGTGACTGGTAGTGGCTGGTCGACGGTCTCGCTCACGAACGCGGACCACCCCTCCCTCGTATTGATCGCCTGCGTCATGTCAACCGCTCCCACACCCCGTCATCATCGTCAAGCAGCGAGAACCCACCGCCGCGCTCCCAGATCACTTCGTCTTCTACCTGCTCCTCGGCTGCGTCGTCGCGGGCGTCGGCTTGCGCGGCGCTCGTGTAGTGCATCGGATCGCGGTTGACCTCCGCGGATCGCGCCGCCCGGTTACGTTTCGTGCCCGGGCGGACCCACTGGGCGCGTTTCATCCGATCCGCGAGCTGGGCAGCGTCCTCCCGGGTCACGCGGTCGGCATCGGCGTCAGTAGCGCGGGATTCCCGCCAGATGTCGCCGCCCATCGGCTCGTCGAGGAGGTCCGGTGTGGCGCGGAACGGAACGAACGCGCCGTCATGCTCGACCCACACATACAGCGGGTTGTGCGGGTCGTACCGGATCACGCATGGACGGGTCGCCCCTTCCCCTCGCGAGCCGGCCGCGCGGAGGTCGGGGAGTCGCTTCGACCGGTACACCCGCCGGTTCTGGTTGATGCCGTAGTCCTGCAACGTCACCTTCTTCGACGGGAGCAGCCCGATGAAGTCATCTACCCCGAACGGCACGTGAATCTCTGGCGCGACCCGTCGGTACGCGCGGAACATCTCGTTCGGTGTCAACGACCGACCCGGAAGCAGCGGGTCGGTCAGCCCGTCATGGGGGCGGTTCTGCCACTCGATCGCAACCCAGTCCTCCAACAACTCCTGCAACTGCGCGACCGCGAGGACATCATCGGTCGGTTCCGCCCGACCCCGCCTGTCCACACTGCCACCGGTAAACCCCTCCAGGTACTGCACGAAACGGGTCACCATCGACTCGAACGTCCGCTCCACATGGGGCTTGTCCGTCGGGGTCTCCTTCCCCGCGAAGATCAACGAGATCCCCACCCGTGCGCATCCCGACCGGAACGCTTCGGAACGGTAGATCTTGCCGTTGTCGGTCGTGATCGTCTCCGGGAAGATGTACGGCTGCGCCAACCGGTACTGATCGAGCTTGTCCTGCTCGATCATGAACTGCCCCGCCCACGACGCCGCGACCCGCTCCCGCTGCTCCCGTGCCCCCGGGGGACGGAACTCGTACGGCGTCAGCGCCCGCGCGAGCACACCAGCCAGATCCGCACTGTTCGTCGCGATCGCACGGACCAACGCCGCGAGAATCGACCTCGTCGCGACATCATGGATGATCGTCAACTCCGCACGATTCAGCCGGCCATCCAGCAACCGGGACGGCACATCGATCACCGTGCTATCGATCTGCACATGCTCCCCCGGCCGCAACGACCCATGCAACTCGAACGCGCGACCCGGCTTGTTCGCCGCCGTCTCTCTCGCCCGCGCGGAGCTATTCAGCTTCCGTGCGGTCGGGTGCGCCGCGATCAGCCGATGCAGCGTCCGGTCGCTCGGTAGCTCCAGATCGTCGCCAAAGTCCTCCTCAAGCATCCACTTCAGGTTGTCGACCGTGCGGGTGCGAGTCCCCGATGAACGCTTGATGCCGGCCGCGCCGAGCTCGCTCAACGCCGCACTAATCCGCGCGTCAATGCCAGGCTTGCGCCCGTTCAAGCGTCGGCCGTCGACGAGCCCGATCACTCCCTCCGCCAGGTAGCGACGGAACTTTCGGCGCACGGTCTCCGTCGAGGCATCGAGGTGGGGCTGCATCGCGGTCCGTACATCGTTGAGCAGTGACCCCAGAGGCGCGCCCTTGTCGAGGAGGAGCTTCATCGCTTCGAATTGCTCTACCCACGCCTCGACGAGACGTCGCTCAATCGCAGGCAGCTCAGCGATCAGCTGAAGATCTGACGGTTCGGACGACGGCGGCCGCACGTCATGCCAGGAGGCATTCGGCAAGCGGAGCAACTCTTCAATGACAACCTGTCGGACGAAGTCCTCTTTCAGGGATCGCAGCACCGCATGTCGGTAGTCGATCGCGATGATGATGAAGTCGTGATCGTCCCACGTCAGCCGTGTCCCGATCCCGGCGCGCATCGCTACACCGCCCTCGCCATCGAACGCAGCGACAATCGATCGTCCGGGTCGACTTGAAGCCGCCGCCACCACGCAGCGGAGTAGACGGCACCCAGTGGTTCCGGGCACGCGTCGTTGAGTTCTGACGCCCAATCCTGCAACGTCCGCTCCTCCCCCACGTGCGCGCCGAGGCACACGTCCGCGCCGGTGGAAACCCACCGGTCGTAGCGGTACCCGGAGAGAAATCGGAGGTTGCGGTCCTCCATCGTTGAGATGTCGCTCACCACCTGATAGCCCCAGCCGAGACCCTCGCATAGCGCAGCGGTCCACCGGAACGTCTCGACATCCCGCTCATCGATACGCTTGGCAGGTTTCACGTCGACGACAACTCCGCGACCGTCGCGGTATCGAACGAAGAAGTCCGGGACATGCCACCGCGCACCGACTCCCCAATGAACCGTCATCGGCTGCGACGCGATGGCGAGCACCCGCCGGTCACGGTCGAACCGCATCAGTGCGGCGCGCTCGTACAACGACTCGAACCACACGTGCCGACCGGTGGTCGCCGCCCAGTAGAAGCCCTCGTAGTTCTTCTTGTGCTTCCACGACTCCGGTTGGCGCACACGATCCGTGACCTCGAAAAGAACCCCGGCGACGTCCACAGCACTCCGACGATCCCGGCGACCAGACGCAACCCACTCGATCTCGACACGAGCCACGTCGATGCTCGGCGCCGGAGATTGGATCCCGTTCACTCGCCCACCCCCTCACTGATGGATGTTCAGTTGAAGAAGGGAACCTGACGGCGCCAGAGTACGACCATCCACCCGAGACGCCCGCCGACCGCGGCCGCGTGTCGCCCGACTCCAGACACAGAATCAACGGCGCAGACACAGAATCAACGTCACCGACACAAGATCAATGGCACAGACACAGAATCAATGTCATCGGACAGCCACATCGCGGCGCGCATGAGCGCAATACCTCCGCTACACCCGCGCTTGACACGGGTGATAGGATCAAGCCCGATCGGCGTTCTGCCGCAGGCACGGTTGTCGAATCGAGCTTGACCCCCTCCCCCTGGGAAATATTTCCAGCAGCAACCCTCGCGCAGGTATGGCGCAATATCGCGGCGCATATCGGCGGCATACTGCGGCGCATACTCCCTGCAACACCCCGGAGCTCGCCGGGGTGAGGTCAGTCGTCGGTGGCGTCGGGCGGGGTCTGCGCCTGCCGCCGGCGCTCCCATTCGCCGCGGAGCCACTCGCCTTGACGTTGCGCTGCGGCACGACTGATGCCCCGTGCCTTGGCCGGCGCCGGCGGGAACGGGACGCCTTCGTTGTAGAGCTGCTCGAGATGGCTCGCTTCGCGCTCGAAGGCGACCTCGACGAGACCGGCCAACGCTGGGGCGCCCTCCGGCTTATCCTTCGTCGCCCACCACGCAGCCTTGAGCCGCGCATGCAGGGCAACCGGCAGGTAGTAGGTCTGGTGGCGGTACCCGGAAGCCCCCTTGGGGTTGACCCCCTGGGCGCGGGTGGGCGCGGCTTGGAACGGGACGCCCTCGTTGTAGAGCTGCTCGAGACGGTCGGCCTCGTGGCCGATCGCGACCTCGACGAGACCGGCCAACGCCGGCGCGCCCTCCGGTTCGTCTCTCGTCGCCCACCACGCAGCCTTGAGCCGCGAGTGCAGGGCAACCGGGAGGAAGTACGCGATTGAGCGGTAGCCGGTGGCCGAGACTGACCCTGCGGGTCGGTCGGCGTCGCCAGTGGCGCTGACATCTGTTGAGGGCACGAGTCACCGTCTGAATGGGGGAGGCTTCGGCCCCGTTTCGGGCCGGGGCTGATCCCCACACTACAGGCCGGTTTCCAGGTCGTCAGTAGGGCGCAAACCGTGATATCGCGCGGGTTTCCAGGGGGCTAGAGGCGCCGGCAGGTGCCGTCTGTGGGGCAGATCTCGATGCCGTAGAGGCGGAGGAACTCTTCGGGGTCCACGAAGCCGGCGTACTGGGCGGGAGCACCCAGAGCAGGTGCTTCCCGCAGCGCGGCGACGGCCGCGTTGGTCGTCCCGTTCTTGTTGATGCGCAAGTCCAGGTGGCATCCTCCGCTGGGCGGCACGTTCCCGACCGCACCGATCTGCTGGCCGGCAGTGACGGTGTCCCCGACGTCGACGAGGCGCTCGCTCTTGTACATGTGCAGGTAGGAGACCACGAACCCATCGGGGTGTTTGATTGACAGCCACAGCGAGCTGCTGAGGGTCACCGTGCCAGGCAGGATCGCGTAGACGGGGTCGCCGCACGGGTTCGGCCAGTGCTGCAGGTCGATCGCAACATGCCACGAGGAGGCGCCAGGGACCGAGATGTCGCGGGGACCGTAGCCGGACGTCATCTGGTAGCCCGGAGAGAGCGGGAATGCGGCCTGCCCGACGACGGTGCTGCTGTCGCAGCTGACCGACCCGCCGACCGCGGTGATGATCTGCTGAGCGGCGGGCTCCCACTTGTCGTAGGCGGTCGGGTACGCGGAGACCTGCACGGTCTGCGCAGCCTCTCCCAGCCCCATCTCCTCCCAGCCGGGGATGTCGAGCAGTCCTCGAGGAGATCCGCCGTTGGGGCCCTCCTCGCCGCCGAAGAACGCCTTGGCGGCGTAGACGGGGTCCATGAGCTCCTCGACGGTGCCCCAGCCCGACACGCGCTGCTGGAAGTAGTTGACCGAATCGTGGTCGCTGCCAACCGCGTCGTGCGGATAGTCGAGAGATTCGGGCACCGAGGAGTTGGCATACATTTTCAGGCCGGACTCCTGCAGCGCGGTCATGATCGCGATCTGCTGCCCTCGCGCGGACACACCCAGGGATCGAGCGACCGAGAGGATGGTGGCCGCGTGGCTGAGCTCGGTCGCACCGAGGGTGCGGGTCGATCCTCCGGTGGTCTGGACCTCGAGCTTGTCGGTGGTCAGCGACCCCGCTGTGCACTGCGACGACCCGCCGCCGGAGGCGCCGGCGATCGCCATCATCAGGAACATCGTGTAGCCGGCGAAGATCACCACCGGCACCAGCACGAGCGCGATCACCCAGAGGATTACCTTGCGCGAGCCGCCACCGTCCCCGTCGTCTCCACCGCTGACGGCGCCTGCGACGTCAGCGGTGCGCTCGAGCACTCCCGATGCGGACATGCGGACTACTTCTGCGCGATCGCGAGCCGGGCACGCATCTCACCGCTGCGCGGGGATCGAGGGGCGCGCGGAGGCAGCGACGTGATGTCGACGACCCCGGAGGAGGAAGGGCGCCGTTCGATGCGCCCCATGCCCGAAGAGTCCACGACGATGCGGCGCGGGCCGTCCGGGGTGCGCGTCGACGTCGGCGCCGGGTCGACGACCATCGGAACCACCTTCGGGTCACCGGCAGCTCGTGGCGTGCTGCTACCGGCGGACGCGGCCGCGGAGACCGCCTTGGATGCCCCCTTGGTCGCCACCCGGCCACCGACCTCGAGCGCCGCGGCGCCGGCGGCGCCGGCAAGACCGCCAGCTGCGGCGCCCTTACCGATTCGCGCGGCCGTGAACACCAGATCCGCCGTCTTCGATGCCTTGGCGGCGGCACCCGCCGCTGATCCGCCCCCAGAGCCCTTCTGCGGCGACGGGAGCGCCGGACGGCCCGACGAGCCGCCGGATGGCGAAGAGGGCGGCATAGGCGTCGCGGGCGGGCGTGTGGCGGTCATTGTGCCGATGTCCTGCGCGGCCGCAGCGCCGAAGTTGATGGAGCGCGCGTCGACCGTGTTGTCAGGGCGGCGCAGAGCCGCGGCCGCGATCGTCGACACGGCGCCCATCGCCGCGACGGTCTTGACCCCGTCGCGCTGCGTCGGGCCACCCTTGCCGATTCCGTACCGCGAGAGCTGCTCGGCGATCGACCGGCCTGTCTTCTTCGCGATCCGGCGCGCCCGGATGATCAGGAACAGCAGCACGATCATCACCAGCGTCGCGAAGGTCATCTGCGCGACGAGCGGGATCCCCAGGCTGCTGAGCCCGGTGATTGCTGCGACGGTCAGCTTGAGAACGGCAGCCATGACCACCGCCATGAAGACGATCGCGACCAGGCCCATGAAGGTGTCGGCGAGGGACTTCCACAGCGGGTATCGGTTGACCGGGAGGATCCCGATGTAGACGTTCCACATGGTCTTGATCGCGGAGATCAGGAAGCCGAGCACCGTGACCAGGAACAGCACGCCGAATGCCATCGGGAGGATGAACAGGGTCAACGCGCCGGGGGTCATCGTGACGGCCGTGAGCACCTGGCCGAAGTTGGGGTTCTGGTTGAACGTCTTCGCCGCCTCGTCGCAGCCGCCGACAGCATCACGGACCTCGTTGCCGCCGGTCTGGATCGGCGCCGAACTGGTCATCGTGTCGGTGAAGGTCGTGGCGCACTGCCCTTCAAGGGCGTGGCCGAACGCGATCGTCTGCGCAGGGATCTTGACGAAGATGTCGACCAGCTGCGATGTGACCGCAGCGGACAGCAGGTTCTCGGAGTCGAGCTCCGTGCTGTTGATGTCGTCGGTGACGACGACAGCGGCGATCTGACCGCCGTACTCCTGGGCGGTGTCGAAGGCGCCGCCGGCGGCGGTGAGCGAGGCGATCGGGTTGGCGAGCAGCCCGGTTGCCAGCACTGCGCAGCACGCCGAGATGAACAGCTCCGCCCACCCGGTGGAGTGCCGGCCAAGCATGATCGCCAGGCCTGCGACTCCGCCGGCGATCGTCAGCGCGAACGGGATCCACGCGATCTCGCCGAGGAAGTCCTGCAGGAGGTCGGCCAGCGCACCGAACGGTGCCGCGACGATGTCGACCCACTCGAAGGAGAGCAGCCAGTTGCAGAACCAGATCATCCACGACACCAGACCCAGATGCCCGGTCCAGATCGGGTCGATCCACATGGAGATGAAGAACTTCCCCATCGTGAACACGTCGCCGCGGTCAAGCGGGAGCACCGTGTAGTTCGACAGGGGGACACCGTCGCTGTCGGTGATGTCGCCGCCGAGCATGAACGGGGATGAGCCGCCACCGTCAGCGGCGAAGGCCCAGTACGTGTTGCCGAACAGGACCAGGAACACGTCGATCAGGATCACGGCGAAGACCTTGCTCCACCGAGGATGATCATGCACCCAGAACCGGACCCGCCAGAACGCGCCGCCCAGGGTCTCGAAGGTGTGCCGGTAGAACCCGATCATGGCGTCACCAGAGACGGAGTCGACAGCACTGCTTCGCGTCGGTCGGGGCGCTCGGGGAGGGTCTTGCGGAACTTTCCGATCCGGCCGCGCTGGTCACGGACCAGGCCCTCACCGCGCCGCTCAGGGGCGACCTTGCCGTCCGGGCCGAGCGGCGACAGATCCTCGGTGACCACCTGGACCATCGCCGGGTCTGCAGGCTCGCCGGTCAACCACTCGATCGCACGACGCGCCAGCTCCTTGTCGGTCTGACGCATCACGTAGCGGGTCTTGAGCAGGCCGCGCGTCTGGGTCTCACCGAAGTCGGCGGGATCGTGGGAGCCGAGGGCGAAGAACGCGCGGTGCTTGCGGCCATCGCGGATGCCGATGCGCAGATCGCGCTCACCCTCGGGTGACTGGGTGATGTGGTGGCACTCATCGAAGTAGGCGCCGGCGAGCTCGCCGGGGTTCATGAAGCAGACCTCGCGGGAGATCCCCATGAGCATCGCGTACATCGCGCGCCCGTAGATCTTTTCCAGGGGCATCT
The DNA here is from genome assembly GCF_015040615.1 of Microbacterium sp. YJN-G. Classification (NCBI taxonomy): domain Bacteria; kingdom Bacillati; phylum Actinomycetota; class Actinomycetes; order Micrococcales; family Microbacteriaceae; genus Microbacterium; species Microbacterium sp. YJN-G. The sequence goes on along the minus strand of NZ_CP060403.1, from coordinate 39,916 downwards.
CCTCGAACAGGTGCGCGTGCTCGAGCTCGGTCTTGTCCGGCAGCGACAGCCCATGGGTGAGGAAGACCAGGGCACGCGATTTCAGGTCGACAGCGGTCAGCCCGTCGTTGAAGAGGACCTCGCCGATGTCCTTCGACGCGACCAGGTTGATCAGGCCCGACAGCTCATCGCTCTCCGCGGAGGAGATCGTCTTGAGATGCGCCCGCAGGCGACCGAGGCTGGTGATGTCGTGCGCGGCGACGTACTCCGGCTCGAGGAGGCGGGACAGGGCAACGCCTCGGGAGTCGCGGGCCCGGATGCCGAGCATCACCGCGAAGAGCGACTGCACCATGCGTGCGCCGACGAGAGGGCCGAACACCCGCAGCGGGTCCAGCGAGTACTCCGGGGTCATCAGGTCGACGATCGTCGTGGTGTCCGGCCGGAGGCTCTGCGCGAAGACCGCGTACTCCTTGGCCTCTGTGCGGTCGATCGCGACGACGCGGCCGTTGCGGTCGACCGTGTCGCCCATGTCTCCCTTGAGCAGCACGCTCTTGCCGGCGCCGAGCTCGGCGACCACGCCGAAGCTGGCGCTGGTGTCGGCCTGGATACTGCCGTCCGCGTCGCGGAGGATCGGGGTGTGGCGTGCGGTGCTGATGTTCTCGCCGAAGCGGGCGCCCTTCTCGTCTCCGAGCTCGTTACTGGAAAGCGGCACTCCGGTCGCGAACTCCCGGCCGGTCGTGATCTGGGTGAGCTCACGGACGATGCGCCCGGTGGGTGTGCCGGGGATCATCGCCCACCAGAGCTCCTCCTGACCACCCAGGGGCGCCTCGAGGAGGAAGTCGGCACGCTTGTACTCGTCTGCGACGAACCGGCCCTTGGCCTTCGCGAGATCGGCGGTATCTGCCCCCACAGCGAACAGCACCGTCGCCTGAACCTCGACCTCCTTGTCGGAGCGGTTGAGGGAGGCGTGGTACGCGGCCAGCGTCTCTGCGATCTCGCCGAGGTCGGATCCGCCGCCGGTGATCGTCGCGGTGCCCTCCTGATGCTTGTACTGCTCCTCGAGGGCGGTTTCGGCCTTCTTGTTGCGACGCTTGACCTCGTCGGCGCCGGTGACGGTGAAACGGATCCCCCAGTCGACGTCGAGGGGGAACTGGTCGACGTGTGAGATCCACTCGACGCCGGGCGAGACCCAGCCGGCCTTGGGCGCGGCGACCATGGCCTGCACCACCTGGTAGGACGACGTCTCGTCCGCGTAGGGGCTGTGCACCTTGAGGTAGCGGCGCTTGAACGGGAGGAACTGCTGCCCGGACTTGGGGGCGATGTCACTCTGCCCGCCCTCGTCGAGCCAAGGGTTCGGCATCGCGGAGGGCATCTGGAAGTGCGCGAGCTCGTCGGCGCCGAATCCGTCCTCGGTACCCTCGGCGGGCGGGACAGGGGCGGCGAGGTCCGCGGAGAGGCCGCGCTGCTGCGAGTGGAGAGCGATCCAGATCTGCTCGGCGGGCGTCGCGCGGGTCGGCTGGAACGCGGCGGGGATGCGGACCTCGATCTCCTTGGCCATCCGCGCAGCCGCGGCCATCTCGGAGTCGGTAGGCAGCTGACGGGGAAGAGCCAGCGTGTCACGCAGCTTGGTGTCGGCGGCGCGCAGTGCCGACATCGCGCGCGCCTTCATCGAACCGGCCGCGAGCGGGACCGAGAACCAGAACGCGCGCGTCCCGAGCGGGATCTGCTCGAGCGCGTCCAGGGTCAGCTCGACCTCGCGCGCCCAATCCGGGCACTCGTCGATGCGAACCCCGTCCAGCATCCGCTCCACGATCGACACCGGGTCCAGGTCAGCGCACAGCCCCAGCAGCAGCCCCTCGCCCCGGTGGGCCTGGAAAAGCGCCTGGTGGTGCGCCTTGACGAGCTGCTTTGCGGCCGCGGTGGCGTAGGCATACGGGAGCGGCTGCAGCCGCCACGTCGCCCAGACCACGCCCGAGCGGGTCCACATCAGGTTGCTCGTCATCGCGGTTGCCGGAATCTGCATCGTCGTCTCGTTTCTCAGTCGGTCGGCGTGGCCAGCAGCAGATCGCGACCGCCGCTGAGGGGTGCCGTGATCGACGTGCCGCCGAGGATGGGGAGGAGGGCTGAGTAGCTCATGGTCAGTTGCCTCCTCGGGCTTGCTGCAGCAGGCGCTCGACGCCGCTGACCGCGTGTGCGGGTGCGTGCGCCGGCAGCGGCGTCGAGCGCGGCTGCAGGACCGGCCGCGCCACGACGGGCGCTTCCGGTGCGGGTGCGGTGTTCTCGCTATCCGGGCGGGCGAGCGTGACTCCGACCGGCTCGGCGATCGTTGTTCCGCCGCCTGCGAAGTGGGGCGGGCGAACCCGCATGGTCACTCCGCGGTAGCGGCCGGCTGCGGGGCGGGTCATCGCGGACATGCCGCTAGTGATGATGCTCAGCAGGTTCCGGCGTGTGGCCGGGATCCTTCCGGCTCCCCACGCTGCTCCCCAGGACACGAAGGCAGCGACGGGAATGTCGACGATCGGAGAGCCAGTCCCCCACACGCTCTGCGTCATCAGCGCGACGACCAGGACGATCGCCAGGACGACGCCCTGCGTCAGCGTGTAGGGGCCCCCAGGGATCTTCGTGCCGTCGTGGAGACGGCCGATGAACTTTGGGAACCGGCGGCTGCGCGTGTAGAAGCGCGCAACCTCTCTCTCTTCGTCGCGATCGGCCACGTTCGCCCCTTACGCGACCAGCCGGTAGACCGTGTCGCCGGCCGCGGTGGTGGTCTCGTTGAGCACCAGGACGTCCGCCGGAGCTGCGATCTGGTGGATCGTCACTCCGATGGCGTCGACGGTCTCGGTCTGGATGAGGCCCATGACCCACTCGCCACCGCCGGCGGCGAGGAACATGGCCAGACCGCACGCGATGCCGGTGATGATGGTCGTCGCCATGGCGAACCGCACCTTGGCGGCGACGACGAAGAAGATCACTGCTGCTGCGAGAAACACGACCGCCCGGAAAGCAGTCGTCGCATCAGCGGTGATCCCGTTGATCCAATCGAACATGGTTGGTGTTCCTTCCTTAGTTGCCGTTACCGGACGGTGTCGGCGTGGGGGTTGTCGATCCCTTGTCGGAGACCGCTTGCGGTGCAAGATCAATGGCGCTGACCTCCCAGCGGGAGGCACGCGCGGTGAGGGTGAGCGTGTACGTCGAGGTCACTTGCTGGTCCAGCGGGCTCAGCAGTGAGACGGTCGCGAGCACCTTGAGGGTGTCGCCATCGCTCGGGGACTCCGTGGGCGTCAGGTCCGACCGCAGCTCCTCGACGTTGACCATCACGTAGGGGGCGGGCGAGATCGCCACGAACGATGTGTCCGGGGCGCTGTATCGGGACAGGTCACCCGAGCCGGCAAGGTACGCGCCGAGGAACGCCGACACCGTCTCCGCAGACGGGTCAGAGGATCCGATGGTCTGCTTGTAGACCAGCGACGTCGTCTTGCCCTGGACGGGAGCGGAGATCTGGGCCGGAAGACCGACTGCCCGCACAGTGTCTCCGTTGACCGCGATCGCCACCTGGAAGTAGCGGCGCGGCCAGCTCGTCGTGCTGGTGTCGTCGGTGTCCGTCACCGACAGCTCCTTGATGTTCGCCGCGACAACGACGTTGACGAAGTCCGAGCCGTCGACGGGCGTGATGGAGACCACGGACAGGTCGCGGTACTCCCAGCCCGTGACCGACAGCTGCCGCAGCGCCGCCAGGTCGACGTAGGTAGCCAGATCGCCCGGCGCGTCCTTCGTCGCGCTCAGCCACGAGGACACGAAGCCCTCCGCGTATCCGCCGGCAGCCTGCTGCTGCGTGCTCAGCCCCGCTGCCTGCGCCTCGGGCGCTGCGGCGACGACGGGCGCCGGACGTGCGGCCGCGGCGAAGAGCGCGATGGGCCCACACGCGATCGCGGCGAACAGGAATGCGGACAGCACCTTGCCGCCCAGCTGCCGACCATGGGTCCAGCTGCTCCCCTGTGCCGGGACGGTCTTCGTCTCCTTGGCTGGCTTCGACGTCTTCTCGCGGCGCGCCATTATGTAGCTCCTCCCACTCGCAGCTGCGCCACCCGCAGAGCTGCCGGCACCGCTGCCGAGAGCTCCTCAACCGCCTTCACCACGCGGCCATGCGTGGAGGGGTCGAAGGGTGCGTCGAGGGTGCTCGCCACCGCTTCCTCGAACCCCTGGCGCGCACGGATCGCGCGTGCAGCGTCGGGCTTGAATCCTTCCCACATGGCGTCGTCGGCGCTGTCTGCGGTGCTGCTCTCGCTCACGTTTCTGTCCCTTCCGCGGAGTCCTGATGCCTCCCGACCAACGGGGGCATATCTGTATAGGCCGGGTTTTCGGCCCTTCGCGGACATCGCGGATCGAAGAAATCTTGCGTGGATATTGCGCCCATACAGCGAGACATGGAAACCACCCCTGGCCTGGCGTTTACATCACCGGATCGTGACTCAGACCCACCGAAGCCAGCATCCGCCGGCCGGGCACTCTCCTGCCCGGCCGGAACTTTCCAGGATCTGAACCAGGGGTGCTGAGGAACGTGGCCCTTCGTCAACCGACGTCACGACGAAGGGCCATTTCTCATGACTGCTTGGGCGAAGACATCACCTCTTGCCGACCAACTGTTCGACGAGTGGAACAGCTTCCACTCCCACACCACTCACCACTTCGGAACGCTCGGCGAGCTGACCGGCGATGAGGCCGTGAACCTCATCCGGCAGCCGCAAGCTCGCGAACAGCGCGACGCTCTCTTGCTCGAGCTGCTCACCCTCGAGCACGCCGGCGATACCTTCGCCGGCCGCGTCCTGCTCAAGTCGTTCATGCCGCTCGCGCTGCGGCTGCCGAGCAGCTGCAGCAGCATGCGCAGCCTGTGGCAGCACTCCCCCGCCGACGCCCGCACCGCGACGATCGGCGTGCTCTGGGAGGTCATTCACACCTACCCGCTCGAGCGCGTCCACTCCGTCTCCGGAAACATCCGTCTCGAGACGATCAAGAACCTCGGAATCTGGTTCGGCAGCGAGCACAGCGTCGACGCGATGCCGATCGAGGACGAGCTGCTCGAGAAGATCGCAGGCCCCGACGAGAGCGACGACGTCCTCCGGGATCTGGTGACGATCCTCACCTGGGCGATCGACTCCGGCACCCTCCGCCGCGACGAGGTCCAGCTGCTTGCACGCATCGAGCTCGCAGAGGGTGACCCCGGTGTGGCGCGTGAGGAAGCAGCGGCCGAGCTCGGCGTCAGCCGGGAGACGCTCAACCGCCGAGTGTGCCGAATCCGCACCAAGCTCATGCAGGCCGTCAGCGGCGACATGGAGGCCAAGGTCTCCTACGCCAGCGGAGCCCCGCATAGTGGTGTAACCCACGGTGGTCGCGCACGTCGTTGCTGACGTGAACGCGGTCACCGTGTGATCCTTCGAGAAGTCTCTTACCCCAACTCGAAAGGCATCAACACGATGACCGCTCCCCACATTGTCGACCCTGCAACGGTGCTCGGTGAAGCCCTTGCCGACGCTTCCCCGGATTTGATGCGACACCTGCTGCAAACGATGATCAACGCCCTCCTGTCCGCCGACGCCGACGCCGTGGTCGGCGCCGAATGGGGACAGCCGTCCCCTGACCGCCTCACCCACCGCAACGGCTACCGCCACCGCGATCTCGACACCAGGGCTGGCACGATCGATGTCGCGATCCCGAAACTGCGATCGGGCACGTATTTCCCGGAGTGGCTTCTGGAGCGTCGCAAGCGCTCCGAGGCGGCCTTGATCACCGTGATCGCCGACTGCTACCTCGCAGGCGTCAGCACGCGGCGGATGGACAAGCTGGTGAAGACCCTCGGCATTCACGCCCTGTCGAAGTCGCAGGTGTCCCGGATGGCTGCCGAGCTCGACGAGCACGTGAACCAGTTCCGGCACCGCTCTTTGGCTGAGGCGGGCCCGTTCACGTTCGTCGCCGCCGACGCTCTGACGATGAAGGTTCGTGAGGGTGGCCGGGTGGTGAACACGGTCGTGCTGATCGCCACTGGCGTCAACGGTGACGGCCGCCGCGAAGTGCTCGGCCTGCAAACCGCGACAGCTGAGACCGGGTCGGCGTGGAATGCGTTCTTCGCAGACCTCGTCGCCCGCGGCCTCACCGGCGTGCAGCTGGTCACCAGTGACGCGCATGCCGGTTTGAAGGACGCGATTGCCGCGAACCTGCCCGGCGCGACCTGGCAGCGTTGCCGCACCCACTACGCGGCGAACCTGATGAGCGTGAGCCCGAAGAGCATGTGGCCGGCGGTGAAGGCGATGCTGCACTCCGTTTATGACCAGCCCACCGCCTCCGACGTGCACGCCCAGTTCGACCGCACCCTGGATTACGTGACCGAGAAGCTGCCCGCGGTCGCCGAGCACCTCGATACCGCCAGGGCCGACATCCTGGCCTTCACCGAGTTCCCCAAAGACGTGTGGTCCCAAATCTGGTCGAACAATCCCAACGAGCGCCTCAACCGCGAGATCCGCCGCCGCACCGACTCCGTCGGCATCTTCCTGTGTGTTTCTCTTGACACTGGCGGAGCGATCAGCACCGCTGGGAGGCTCGTTGAGGTGTCAAGGATGACCCGGAATCTTTCTGTCGACCCGGTTGCGACGGGTCTGACCCCGTTAGGGCCAGTCTCCTCGACACCTCAACGGGTGGCCGCGTGACCTGATAGCGGCGTGATTGACCGGACGACAGGAGTGTCCAACGCCACCCGGCCTCAACCCTACGGATCGGGAGAACACCATGACACCCCTCGTAATCGGGATCGACCCACACAGCCGCGTTCACGTCGCTGCCGCCGTCGATCACCACGGCCGTTGCGTCGACAAGCACGAGAGCGGAGCCGCCCCGCAGCAGCTTCATGAACTCGTAGATTGGGTCGATCAGACCGGCGCAGACATCGTCGCGATCGAAGGCACGAAAGGCTATGGGCTGCCGCTTGCGCGGCTGCTGGTCGCCGCGGGTCACACCGTTGTTGACGTTTCATCGAACCTCACAGCCGACGAACGGAAACGCTCCCGCCGGCCGGGCAAAGACGACGAAGGGGACGCTGTCGCGATCGCACGCATCGCGCTGCGCGAACCCGATCTCCCTGCCATGGACGCGACGCATCTCGACGCCGACCTCAAGCTCCTCGTCGACGCACGAGACCAGCTGGTCAGCGAGGAAGTCCGTGTCCGCAACCGTCTCCACGCACTGCTGCTCGTGATGTCTCCGGGCTACCAGGCCGTGACTGGCCCGTTGATCTCGCGCCCGGCGTTCGGACGAGCCCGGAGTCTTGCGCTGAAGGCGCGGAAGACGGACCCGATGCGCGCCAAGCTCGCGCTGGCAGCAGTGCGGAGGTTGAACGCGCTGCGAGACGAGCAAGCTGAGCTGGTTACGGAGATCGACGCGGAACTTGCACGTCGCCAGCCAACGCACCTGCTCGCGATTCCGGGAGTTGGTCCTCTCGTCGCCGCGAAGATCCTCGGCGAAGCTCGCGACCCGCGCCACTACGCGTCAGCCGCGGCATTCGCCGCGCACGCTGGCGTCGCACCGATTCCGGCCTCCAGCGGCAACACACATCGTCACCGTCTCGCACGCGGCGGGAATCGGCAGCTGAACCGCGCGCTGTTCACGATCGCGATGGTTCAAGCACGTTGGCACCCACCAGCTCGCGACTATCTCGCCAAGAAGCGGGCCGAGGGAAAGACCAGCGCGGAGGCTCGCCGTTGCCTCAAACGGCACCTCGCGAACATCGTCTACCGAGCGCTTATCCTCGACCTCCAAAAAGGCGACGACCACCAAATTGGTGCAGCTGCTTGACGATAGCGGCGCCCCAACCGCGACGCGATCATCCGCCTGGTCGGCGGCGTCCTGGCCGAGCAGACCGACGAGTGGGCCGAGGGGCGCCGCTACCTCGGGCTGGACGTTCTGGCCCGCTCCCGCATGCGCGTCCTGCCCGACACCGAAAGCGAGGTGGTCGCCGACACCTTCATCGCGCTCAGCGCATAAAGCGAAGGATCAGCCGTTACACCACTTCCAGGGACTTGACCCCTACGCCCCGCGCCGCAGCTGAGCCAACCCGCCATCCAGGGGGCAAGCGCAGTCGACGAGTCGAGCGCGCCCCACAGGCCGGAGCACACTCACCGCTCCGCCCCCAGACCGACAGGGCCTCTGGATGGCCCCCAGGGGCCCTGTCTTCCCCTCCGCCTCACTCGGAAGCCCTCCTCATGGCCGAAATCGCCTCAGCGGGCCGCACAGGCCCGCTTACGCCCGCATCCATCGTTTGGATGCCCCGCCACGTCGCCCTGACCAGCCCTCGCGACACCGCGCACTCCACCATCGCCAGCGCCGCGCCACACACGCGCCACCCCGCCGCAATGCCCTGCGCTGTACCCTCGCAGCAAGGTCGCGATAGCCTCTGCCACTCCCCCGCCAGATCACCGCATCACTCGCGCGATACGCTGAGCAACCTCCGCACCACACCCGCGCTAGTTGTCCGCAATAACATCCGCAATACTCGCGCTAGCACATCGCCCTACCCGCGCATGATGTTGCGCTCTAACAGGCGCACTACTAGCGCGAGACTGTTGCCTGTACAGCCCTTTGATTGCGCATTGCTTGTGCCTGTAGGTCGCCACTCTGGCGCGTGTCATGTAGCAAATAGAGCGCAAGTGCGTGCGCACTGCATGCGCGATCTTTGCTCTTATAGAGCGCGCGAAGTGCACGGCTCTAGCGCGGTTGCATCGCACTCTCTAGCGCATATGCGACGCACGACACGCGCGATTGTTGTTGCATATAGGCGTGAATGTGACGCTATACTGGCGCCCATGAACCCGCCACAGTTGCCCCATACCCGCGCCACACATCCGCACATCGCGCGCTCGACTGGCGCGACCGCTGTCAACACCATCATCCGTGGAGGCCGATCGTGAGAATCATCGGCGTCTGCAACCAGAAGGGCGGGGTGGGCAAGACCACCACCGTCATGAACCTCGCGGCCGCGCTGTCCCGCGCCAACAATGTGCTCGTGGTCGACGTCGACCCGCAGCAGTCCGCAGCACGCTGGGCCGAGCGAGCGGGGGATGACCTTCCGTTCGACTTCGCAGCCGACGTCGATCCCAACAACATCATGGGATTGCGTGACCTCGACGGCTACGACATCGTCCTCGTCGACACGCCTGGCAGCCATGAGAACACCGGCGTCCTCACCGCAGTCCTGCAGGTCGCCGACTTCATCGTCCTGCCGCTGGAAGCCGCCACCATGGCGATCGAGTCGGTCGCGGACACCTTGGTCGAGCACATCATCCCGACGGGAGTGCCCTACCGACTCCTGCTGAACAAGATCGACACCCGCCGCGGCGGTCGGCGACTCGAGGACTGGCAAGAGCAGCTCGACACCGTCGAGTTCATCGAGGGGCAGATCGGACTCCCGCGTTTCCAGCGTCACATTCGTCTGTCCGCGAGCGTCGAGGACGCTCCCTTCGACGGCAAGGTCGTCACGCAGTACACCGATTCCCGCAAGAACCAAGCAGCGATCTCCGACTACACCAGTGTCGCGTTGGAGCTCACGTCGCTGTGGGCCAACCAGATGAAGGAGGCCTGACATGGCTCGTCAGGATCTCGGAAAACTCACCCGCCGCACCGCGACGACGCCGGCTCCCGCAGAACCCGTGGAGCCCCCCGTCGACCAGGCTCCGCCTCCGGAGCCCGCCCCTGCAGCGGCGGTCGAAACCGCGGCCGCTCCTGCGAAGAAGCAGGCGCCGCGCAAGCAGCCGACTCGCACGACCCGCACAGAGGACGAAGACGGGGGAGAGGGGGAGGAGCGGGAGACCGCGACCAAGGGCGTCCCCGTCCACCTTCCGGTCCCGCTGAACGACCGCCTGCAGGCGTACATGGCCAAGACGCGCAAGAGCCACCAGACGGTCCTCCTGGACGCCGTCTCGGCTACCTATAAGCGTCTTCCTGAACTGATCCGCCAGGCCACCGCCGGCGGAGAAGAGACTGACGAGGACTGGACGGATCTGTTCAACAGGCAGAAGCGTCCCGCCCCCGTCTCCGACGCGGGGCCCCGCGTGAAGCACACCGTGCGCGTTGCCCCGTCGTACCGCGCGATCCTCGATCGCGTCACCGCTGAACTCGATGCTCCCTCCCGGAACTTCGTCATCATCACCGCCTACGAGGCATTCCTTCCGCCTCTCGACTAGACGGTGAGGTGTCCAGCTACAGCAGAAGACCAGCTGTCGCTACGGCGGTATATGAGACACTCACCGGACTGCTTAGACACCTACCCCACATCCGCCCCACGATGAAGGACTGACCTCCAATGACCACTGACCGCAAGAGCAAGCGCACGAAAGAGACCATCGAGCCGGGCGAGCAGAAGCAAGGACTCACTCCTGCAGTCCTGCAGCCGACGAAGTCTCGCCGGCGCCCCGCGATCATCGCCCTCGGCATCGCGCTTGTTCTCCTCGGCGGAATCGGCGTGTGGTGGGTCACCACGAACCTCACCCGCACCGTCAGCGTCATGGCGACCAGCGTCGACGTCTCGCGCGGGGAGACGATCACCACGGACGACCTGACGACCATCCAGCTCGCCGGCGGGCAGCAGGTCGACGCGGTCTCCGCCGCGGATGCCGCCGACCTCGTCGGAACCACCGCGCTGGTCGACCTGCCCGCCGGCACCCTCATCACGTCGGCCAACACCGGCGACACCCTCGCGGTGCCGGCCGGTTCCTCGATCGTGGGCGTCACGCTCACCCAGGCGCAGATGCCCGGCTACCAGCTCGCAGCAGGCGACAAGGTCCGTGTCGTTGAGACCCCCGTCACTCAGGGAGACCCGCCCGTCGAGACCCCCAAGAGCTTCAACGCCACGGTGTTCACCGCCACCTACGACACTGAGACCCAGGTGTGGGTTGTCGACCTGGTCGTGCCGAACCGTGAAGCACCCGACATCGCCGCTCGTGCCGCCACAGGCCGCGTCGCGCTGGTCATCGACTCGACGGGGGAGTGACCCCGCATGGCGATCATCTTCCTTGCCAGCGCGTCCGGCGCTCCCGGCGTGACCACCGCCGCCGGCGCCCTGGCCCTCAACTGGTCCAAGCCCGTGATCCTCGTCGAGGCCGACACCACCAAGACCAGCAGCATCATCCCCGGACTCATCCGCGGGCAGGTCTACCACAGCACCGGACTGACCGAAGCGGCCGTCGCCGACCAGTACGGCGCTCTGACCCCTGACAAGCTCTGGGAACAGACCGTCGAGCTCAGCCCCCGCTCAGTGCTCATCCCCGGCTTCAAGAGTCTGCAGGGCGCCGCCGGCGCGGGCCCCCACTTCTGGCGGGCACTGCTCGACGCGCTGCGCCCCTACGAGTCCGCCGGGTACGACATCCTCGTCGACGGCGGGCGCCTCCACGTCAACGACCCTCGCCTCCCGCTGCTGCGCGAGGCGGACAGCATCACCCTGTTCACCGATCGCACGCTGCCCTCCGTGGCAGCCGTGCTCGCACACTGGCGCTCCCTCGACGAGAACCGCAACACCGTCCCCGAGTGGCTGCTGAACACGCTCAACGAGATCGGGCACGCCAGCTACGTCGATCTCCTCGTCACCGAACGCCCCACCACGCAGGAGACCTGGCCTCTCAAGACCGTCACCAAGCAGATCGGCATGAACCTGCTGGGCACCATCCCCTGGGATCCGAAGGGCGCCGCCATCTACTCGGTCGGCGCACCCACCCTCGGCGCCCAGCGCACCCCCTACGCGCGGGCCATCGGCGCGCTGCTGCACAGCTACAGCGATGTCCTCAACACCCGCACTTACACGACCACCGACTGGGAGGGACAGCAGTGAGCGACCCCAAGCCCGACCCCGCAGACCTGGGAGACATCCCGTTCTTCACCGCGCCGGCACCGGCCACCCCGCAGGCGCCGACGACCGCACCGGCCGACACGGGCCTGCGCAACCTGGGCCACGCCGCCGCGCACCTGACCCGCGCGGCACAGCGGAACGCCCCGGCCGAGGCAGTCCCCACGGCACCCGCAGCTCCGATCGTGCCGGCACCGCCCACCATCCCCGAGCGGCCGGCACCCGAGGTCACCCCGCCAACCACCCTCGACGCGCGCAGCGATCTGCCCTGGGCCGACATCGCCGCCATTCGCGACGAGGTCTCCCGTGAGCTCGCCGCAGTGTTCAGCGAGTCCATGGACATCACCGCCGAGCAGCGCGAACAGACAGCGCAGGACCACATCGTTGACCGGGTCCGAGCTCGCGTCGACGACCAGACCCGCCGCCCCGGCGAGGGGCGCTGGCCGGCCCCGATGCAGACCGCCATCCGGCAGGCCGTCTTCGACCAGCTGTTCCGCCTGGGTCGGCTGCAGCCGCTCGTCGACGAGCCCGACGTTGAGAACATCCACATCAACGGGTTCGACGACGTCTGGATCTCCTACGCGGACGGCCGCGTGGTCAAGTACCAGTACCCGATCGCCGAGAACGACCGTGAGCTCGAGCGAGAGATCAACCTGCTCGCCGCCCGCTCGGGGGAGGGCGGCCGATCGTTCACGAGCGCCCGGCCGCGACTGCACATGGACCTGCCCGGCGGGGCGCGTCTGGCAGCGATCGCCGAACCCGTCGCCACCCGACCGACGATCGTCATCCGTATCCACCGCCTCGTCGACGTCACCCTCGACCAGCTCGTGGAGCGCGGCACCATCACCCGCCAGGCGGCAGCCTTCCTCCGCGCGGCCGTCATCGCCGGGGTCTCCGTCGTCACCAGCGGCTTCCCCGGCGCAGGCAAGACCACACTGCTGCGCGCACTCGCCGACTGCATCCCGGCCGAAGAGAAGATCGTCACGATCGAGATGGAGCGTGAGCTCTACCTTCACAAGATCAACGACCGCCACCCGCGAGTGGTCTCACTCGAGGCGAAGCCGGGGGAGGGGGAGCGTGGCGCCGATGGTCGGCTGCCCGGTGAGATCACCCCCGAAGACCTGGTCTACGACACCCTCCGACTGGACACCCAGCGCTTCATCGTCGGCGAGGTCCGTGGCCCTGAGATCTACGCCATGATGCAGGCCATGCAGTCCGGTGTCGGGTCGCTGTCCACCCTGCACGCCGCCAGCGCAGACGACTCGATCGACCGCATGTCGGCGCTGATGCTGTCCCGCGGCAACAACACGACCCCCGTGTACGCCTACCGGATGATCGAGCAGAACATCAAGATCGTGGTGCAGATCTCGAAGATCATCGACCCCGCGACCGGCAAGCCCCGCCGCGTCGTCACCGAGATCGCCGAGATCCTGCCCGGCGAGGAGCAGAACAACTCCCGCCCCGTGGCCTCTCAGGTGTTCCGCTTCGACCGATCCAGCGGCAGCCTCATCACCGCTGACATGCCATCGCCGCGGCTCCTCGAGGAGCTCAAGTTCTACGGCTTCGATCCCGCGAACCTGGGAGTGTGAGATGACTACCGCAACCCTCGCCCTGTGCATCATCGTCGCGGTCGCCGGCGCGATCCTGGTCATCCTCGGCGCCGCCCACAAGCCCAGCACCAGCGGACTTCCCACGCGCAGCGCGCTTCGCGGGAAGGCGACACGCGACTTCACCCGCACGCAGCAGATCCAGCTCGTCGGCGGCGCCGCGGTCGGTCTGGTGTTCGCGCTGATCACCGGATGGTGGCTGCTCGTGATCGCCGTGCCCGTCGCCGCTGTCGGCCTGCCATGGCTGCTGCAGAAGGGCCCCGAGGAGAACACGATCGCCAAGCTCGACGCCCTCGAGTCTTGGACCCGCAGCCTCGCCGGCCTCACCGTCTCCGGCGCCGGCCTCGAACGCACCATCGCCGCATCGCTGAGCAGCTGCCCCGAAGCGATCCGCCCGCAGGTCACGCAGCTCGTCGCGCGCATCAACGCCCGGTGGACCACCACCGCGGCGCTGCAGGCGTTTGCCGACGACCTCAACGACGAGACCGCGGACGTGCTCGTGATGCACCTTCTCCGCAAGGCCGAGCTCCGCGGATCCGGCCTCGCCGCCTCGCTCGAGGATCTCGCCAAGAGCATCTTCGAGCGGGTCAAGATGCGCCGCCAGATCGAAGCCGACCGCGCCACCCCGCGCAACGAGGCCCGGTTCGTCGTCTACTTCACCGTCGCGCTGCTCGTACTCCTGGTCCTCGCCCAGCAGTATTCCGCCCCCTACGGCACCCCGATCGGTCAACTCCTGTTCGCCGCATATCTCGTCAGCTACGCCCTCGTTCTGCTGTGGATGCGACGCATCAGCCGCGGCGTGCCGGCACCCCGTCTGCTCGTTGCCACCGAGAAAGCTGGTGAGAAGTGAACCTCGCACTGATCGTCCTCCCTGGCCTCGTCCTGGGGCTCGGCTTCGCGCTGGTCATCGCCGCACTGGTGCCCACCCAGCCCAGCCTCTCCGCAGCGCTCGATCGGATCGGCACCACCACCGTCGCCGCCGACCCCGCCTACGCCGCCACCCTCGAGAACCGGGTGGGCTCAGCCGTCCTCCGTCGCGTCGGCGACAGCCCCTCGCTCAAGATCCCCACCCGCGATCTGCGCCTGATCGGCATGAGCGTCAACCGGTTCCTGTACCAGAAGGTGCTCTCCGCCGGCCTCGGCCTCATCGCCCCCATCGCGATCGGACTGATCTTCCAAGTCCTCGGCCTGACCGCGTTCTACATCCCCGCGCTGTTCGGCATCCCCCTCGCCATCGGCGGCTGGTACCTGCCCAACCTGCTCGTCCGCGACCAGGCCGAAGCCGCCCGCAAGGAGTTCTCCCGCTCGGTCGCCGTCTACATGGAGCTCGTCGGATCCGAACGCATCAGCGGCGCCCCTCCCGGCAAAGCCCTCGAGTCCGCCGCCCAGGTCGGACGCAACTGGGCATTCGTCCGAATCCGCCAAACCCTCACCGAAGCCCGCTACGCCGGCACCGCACCCTGGGACGCGCTCGAGCAGCTCTCCCTCGAGATCAACGTCCCCGACCTGGGTGAAATCGCCAAGGTGATCAGGCTCTCGGGGGAGCAAGGAGCGTCGGTATATGAGACACTCAGGGCACGGGGGCAGAACCTCCGGGACCGACTTCTGAATGATGAAGTGACGGAGGCGAACAAAGCGACCAACAAGATGACCATCCCGATGACCCTCACCGGCGTCCTCTTCATGCTTCTGCTCGGAACTCCCTTCGTGCTCAACGCATTCTTCTGAGACGTTGGAAGTCGATTGTCCGCGAAGGCCCCAAACCGAGGCCTATACCTAATAGACCAAGCACCACCCACCCAGAGAGAGAAAGGAACCAGGATCCTATGTCGACCCTGAGCCGAGAGTTCCTGTCCCGCATGCGCGGGCGGGCAGCTCGCTTCACCGAAGAGCCCGAACGTGGCTCCATCACCCTCGAGCAGGTCATCTGGACCGCCGGCATCGCGCTCGCCGCCGTGGCCGTCGTGGCGATCATCGTCACCGCGATCAACGCCTACGCCGGTCAGATCCCCACCGGCTGAAAGAGCCACCCGCAGATGGTCCGCACCTCCAACCCCGGTCACCGGCAGCGCCTCAGAGAAGCGCTTGCCGGTGATCGGGGTGCGGCCACGCTGCAGAACACGATCATCGCCCCAGTGCTGCTGCTCGTCCTCGCGGTCTTCCTGCACCTGGGCATCATCCTCCACGCCAACAACCTCGCCCACGCCGCCGCCACCAGCGCCTACAACGCCGCCCGCGCCTACAACGCCAGCGGCACAGACGGCTCCGCCGCCGGCCTCGCAGTCCTCAACCAATCCGGCTCACCGATCAGCGGCGCATCCGTCGCGGTCGACCGCGGCGCCAACACCGTGACCGTCACAGTCACAGGCACCGCCCCCTCCTTCGTCCCCGGACTGACCACCAACATCGACGTCACCGTGACCGGCCCCACCGAAAGGTGGGTGAACTGATGCGCACCATCCGAACCCTCATCGCCAAGCTCCGTGACGACCGCGGCTCCGCCGGCCTCGAGATCGCCATCCTCGCCCCGGCCCTCGCCGCGGTGCTCGTGCTGCTCGCAGCTGCCGGCCGTCTCGCGCTGGCCGGCAACGCCGTCGAGTCCGCAGCGTCGGCCGCGGCCCGCGAAGCATCGCTCGCGCGCACCACGGCCCAGGCGCAGGACGCAGCCGAAGACATGGCGCGGATCTCGATGGAACAGTCCGGCGTCAACTGCACGACCCTCTCCGTCAACATCGACGCCTCCGGCCTGAGCGCCCCGATCGGCACCACCGGCCGAGTCAGTGCGACCGTCTCCTGCACCGTCGCACTCAGCGACGCCGCCATGATCGGCATGCCCGGCACCCGCGTCCTCACAGGCACCGCCGTCTCTCCCGTCGACGCCTACAGGGAGCGGCGATGAACACCATGATCCAGAGGCTCCGAGCCAAGTTCCGCGACGACAAGGGCGTCGCGACGATCTACTTCGTCATCATGACCGTCGCGTTCCTCGCGATCGTCGGACTCGTCGTCGACGGCGCCGGCAAGGTGCAAGCCAACCAGCAGGCCTACACCACCGCAGCCAGCGCCGCCCGCGCCGCAGCGAACGCCGTCAGCGGCCAAGCGATCAGCGACGGCACCACCGCGATCGACAGCAGCCGAGCCGTCAGCGCCGCCAACGGCTACCTCGCAGCCGCCGGCGTCGGCGGAAGCGTCGCCGTCAGCGGCGACCGCATCACCGTCACCGTCGACACCGACTACTCGGCCACCTTCCTCCCCGTGCCGTTCCCCGTCCAAGCCACAGCCACCGCAGAGCTGATCACGCAATAGGAGCCCCACATCATGAGCATCAAGCGCCTCGCCCTCGCCGGCATCATCGCCGCCGCACTGACGCTGACCGCATGCACGGGCACCGGCAACCAAAACCCCACCGCCAGCCCCACAGACACCCCGACCCCCACGCCTACCGCTACGTCCATCACCGGCGAAGCACCCGCCGACGAGGACGAGGCGATCACCAAGGCCGAAGCCGCCATCGAGCTCCTGCTCGCGACACAGGCCCAGGTCACAGGTGAGGGCAACGGCGGAACCGACACAGCCCCGTACGAAGCAGTGGCCACCGGGGCTGCACTGCAGCGCTACATCGAGGACGCCGCGCGTATCGCGAATGGGCCGACGCTCAACGAGGACGGCGAGAGCATCGACGGGCCTTCCACTGTTGAGGGCGCCGTTGTCTTCGAGCCGATGACCGCCTACGGCCAGGAGTGGCAGGGGGTGCCGAACGGGCTCGTGCTTGTCCCTGGCTGCCTGGATCTGTCGGGCCGAAAGATCACCACCGCGGACGGTAAGCCTGCAATGCAGAACCCGAATCTCCGTAACCAGTTCGAGTTTCAGGTCTCCTACGACGCCGAGTCCAAGACGTGGAAGGTGAGCAATCTGATTGACCTGGGGGCAACGTGCTGAGGCGGTGGCTCGTAGCAGTTGTCTCGGGCGTGGCGTTGCTTGCTGGCGTTCTGATCGGAAGCACGCCAGCCCAGGCCGCTGACGGCGTCTACTGCGATAACGCGAGCGGCGTGTGCTTCATCACGATCTCATCGATTCCGGGAGACCCGACGCCCAACCCCGACAGCAATGGATGGACCCCTGGCGCACCGACCTGCTACTACGAGAACTCGCAATCTGGCCTTCTACAGCTGGGCTGGACCGAAGACCAGATTCGAGTGTTCGATGGCGGCACCTACCAGCGCTTCTACGCGATCATCGACTGCGGCGGCTCGACGTCGTACTGGTCGAACACCCGGCAGTGCTACGTCTTCATGAAGGACGGCGTCTGGCCGGCCCGCCCACCAGGCGTGTCGCAGGAGGCCGGCTACTACGGCTGCATCATGTTCAACCCGTCGCCGGGTGGATCGCCGGGCCTAGGTACGGAGAGCAACTTCTGGAGCGAGACGGTCCCGCCGGGGCTGCGGGTGCTCACTCCGGGTGCCGCCGCGCAACAGCTGATCTCGACCTTCCAGCTCCGAGGCATCGACATCGGCATGGCCCCTGAGGTCAACCCCCAGTGGGGTCACCGACGCGGCTACGTCGGGGTTCCGATCTGGCTCTGGGTCAACAACCCCGAACCGCTGACCTGGGGCCCCTACACGGAGACCGCGACGCTAGGTGGGCAGACGATCACGGCGACCGCTCAGGCCACGTCCGTTCGCTGGCAAATGGGCGACGGCGCGTCGACGACCTGCGGCAACACTGGCACTCCGTACAACGTCGGCTACGGCATGACGACGTCGCCGACCTGCGGATACCAGTACACGTCGACCTCGAGCCGGAACCCCGGCGATCGCTTCACCGTCACGGCCACGACGAACTGGACCGTGACGTGGACCTCTCTCGCCGGCCCCGGCGGCACCGTCAACCTGACCACCAACAGCGCAGTCGACCTCGAGGTCAATGAACTGCAAACCGTCATCGTCCCCTGACCCCCAAGGAGGCATCATGAACCGCATTGGAAAGGGCCTCGGGTCGCTGATCCTGCTCGCCGTGCTCCTGGTCGGTATCCCCGCCGGGCTCGTGTTCTTCGCCGGCAATCCGCTGCCGTCGTGGGACGAGCTCGTGGCCGGGTTCACGATGCGCGACTACACCGGATCCTTCCTGATCGGGACGATCATGCCGATCGTCGCGTGGATCGCGTGGGCAACCTTCGCTGTCGGCTTCCTCGCCGAGCTACCCGCGCAGCTGCGCGGTGTGCCGCGGCCTCGGATCCCTGGCCTCGGCGTCCAGCAGAAGGTCATGGGCGGTCTGCTCGCCGCAGTCATCGCGCTGTTCTCGCCTGCGGCCGCGTTCGCGTCAGAGGTACCCACGCAGCCTTCGGTGTCCATGAGCGCCTCCGTCGTCTCGGTCGCGCCCACCGAGGCCGCGGCTGAGGAGGCCCCCGTCGTCGAGGCAGGCCCGCAGTACGTGGTGACGGGAACGGACACACTCGCCCGGATCGCAGAGAGCACGCTGGGCGACCGCAGCCGCGCTGCGGAGATCTCCGCGCTCAACCTCGGTGTGCAGCAGGCCGATGGGGGAGCGCTGACCGCGTCGGGATGGCTACAGGAGGGATGGGTGCTCACCCTGCCTGCAGACGCCGTCGTACCGGCCGCAGCGGATGCCGCGGCCGCGCCTGCCAGTGCCGAAGCGGAGACGGTCACCGAGATCACCTACGAGCAGCGTGACATCGTCTCCGGCGACACCCTGTGGGACATCGCGGCCGAGGAGCTCGGCGATGATGCCCGCTACCCCGAGATCTTCGAGGCCTCGAAGGACATCGCTCAGCCCGGCGGCGGCACCATCACCGACCCGAACTGGATCTACCCCGGCCAGCAGGTCAACATCCCCGTGGCCACCGTCGTCCCCGCCGCTCCGACTGACGACGCGGACGGCACCACCGGCAGCACTGGCTCGATCGACACGGACGAGGGCGCTGCTGGCGCCGTCGACGTCGACGCAGACGAGGGTGCTGGTGCCGCGGGTACTGGCGGCGGCGCTGACGAAGGCGCTGGCGCGTCAGGTGCGGATGCCGCGGCCGAGGACGAGGCCACGAGCGGTCTGGGGTTCACCACGGATGCCACCCAGGCGCCCGCCGACGAGGCGCCCGTCGACGAGGCTGCAGCTCCGTCCGCGGCCGTCGACGTCGACGAGGACGATACGAGCGGCATCGAGGACTACTTCCAGGTCGCCACCATCGGAGGCATCGGCGCCACACTCGCCGCCGGCCTCCTCACCCTCCTCGGCTGGCGGCGGCTCAAGCAGCGCCGCGACCGCAAGCCCCGCCAGCGGATCGCGATGCCTGACGAGACGGTGTCCTCCGTGGAGCTCGAGCTGCGCGCCGTGGAGAACCCGCTGGGGGCCGAGGCTGTCGACGCAGCCCTGCGCCACCTGGCCGTGTGGGCGCAGGAAACCGGCAGCCGGCTCCCCGCGCTGTACGCCCTCCGCCTCGACGAGAGCTCGGTCGCCGTCTACCTCGACGAGCCGACCGACCTTCCGGCACCGTTCACCCAATACGACCCCGAAGACAAGCTCGCCTGGATGGTCGCGCTGACCGACCTCGAGCCTCTCGACACGGTCCCGTCCGCGCCGTACCCGGCGCTGGTCATGCTCGGCCACGACGACAACAACGGGCACATCTTCGTCGACCTCGAGCGGATCGGTGCGCTCAACGTCACCGGCGCCACCGGAGAGCTGCGCCAGGGCGTACTCACCGCCATCGCGATCGAGCTCGCCGCGAACACCTGGTCTGAGGACGTCCAGGTCACCCTCGTCGGCGTCGGCGATCGCCTCCCGCTCGCGCTCGGCAGCGGCCGCGTGCGTCACGTCGAGGACACCGAGACGCTGCTGCGCAACCTGCACGGACAGGCCGCGGCGGTCGAAGCTGCTCTCGCTGAGCTCGGCGTCGACGGGCTCGAGCAGGCACGCACTACCGGAGCGGATGCGGAGGCCTGGGCGCCGGAGATCATCATCCTCGGCGACAACCCGGACGAAGCCACCCGTGAAGCCATCAGCGAGCTGGTCACCCGGATCCCGCGTGTGGGTATCGCAGCTGTCAGCGCCGGCCACCTGACGGGCAGCTGGAACCTGGCACTCACCGAGGACCGCCGAGCTCAGCTCGAGATCCCCGGCACCGGCGTCGCCATCCCGATCACCCCGCAGCTGGTCGGCGCACGCGAGTACAACGAGATCCTCGCGCTGTTCGACGTCGCCACAGAGGGCGCCGCTACCGGCGTCGCGCTCGACGACGAACTCGAGCTCGACGAGATCCCCGCCGCCGCAGTCGAAGCCGACGAGGTCGAAGCCGAGCAGCTCCCGCTCGTCGACGAGCCCGACGTCAAGATCTCCGAGCCCGTCGCCGCCGAGACGGAGGCGGAGATCTCCGAGGCGGACGAGGCAGCACCCGCCGCCGTCGACGAGGAGCCGGCGGAGACCGTCACGGTCGACCTGGTCGACGAGGAGGCTGCGGCCGAGCACGACGAGCCGCTCGCGGCGATCACACCGCTGCACCGTGGGCCGTACCTGCAGCTGCTCGGACCCGTCGAGGTTCGCGGTGCGCGCGGAGAGGCGCCGGTGAACCCGAACACCGCCGCGCAGTGGCGATCGGCAATCCGCAAGGGAACCGAGCTGGTCGCGTTCTTGTCGGTGAACCCGAACGCCACCGCCGAGCAGGTACACGCCGTGTTCTGGCCCGGCCAGATCGCCTCGGGCAAGAAAGCCAACGACGACCGCAACGGGCTGACCTCCAAGACCCGCCGCTGGCTCGGACAGAACGATGACGGCGAGCTCTATGTGCCGCTCGTGACGACGGGGGAGTACCGGCTGCACGAGGACGTCCGCTCCGACTGGCAGGACTTCCTCGGTCTCATCGGTGACGAGATCTCCGACACCCCCACCGACCGACTGCTCGCTGCGCTCGAGCTCGTCAAGGGACAGCCCATCAGCGGCGTCCCCGACAAGCGCTACGTGTTCGCCGACCGGCTGCGCAACGAGATGATCGCGACCATCGGCGACGTCGCCCATGAGGTAGCCACCCGCAGCCTGTCCACCGGCAAGGTCCGCCACGCACGCCTCGCCTCCGCGATCGGCCGCATGGTCGACCCCGTCAACGAGGTCTTCTGGCGCGACGGGCTGCGCGCCGAGCACCAGGCCGGCGACCACGCCGGCGTCGAGCGTCTGATCACCCAGCTCGAGCAGAGCCTTGCCGCCGTCGACGAGGACTACGAGCCCGAACCCGAGACGCAGAAGCTCATCACGCAGCTGCGCCAGCGGCACGCGATGGCCAGCTGATCATGACCACGACCCGCGAGGCTCCCCAGAGCGTGCGTGCGCGACGATACCCGGCGTTGCGGTACCCGCTCGCAGTTCTGGGGGGCTTCGCGCTCTCAGCGGCCCTCACAGCGCCTCTGAGCCCCGATCTGCGCCTCACGGTGGGCGGTTGGGCCATGATCGCCGTCTACGCCGCCTATGGGGCGTTCCTGACGCGCACAGACCTGCAGGAGCGTCGCCTGCCGGACACGCTCACCCTCACCCTCGCCGCGGTCCTCACCGGCGCCGTCCTAGCCCTCGCTCTCACCGCCGGCGCCGGCGCCGAAGCGATCGCCGCGATCAGCGGCGCGATCGGGCTCGCCATTCTGCTGGCCGCGATCGGACTGGCCGGGCAGGTCGGGTTCGGGGACGTCAAGCTCGCCCTCAGCGTCGGACTGCTCACCGGCTGGCACACCTGGTACCTCCCGTTCGTAGCGATCGCGCTCGCCTACGTTCTCGCGTTCCCGCACGCGGTCATCGCGGCAGTGCGCCGCGGCCGCGGCCACCAGAGCACGGATCTCCCGTTCGGCCCCTACATGATCGCCGCCGGTGCGATCGTGGCGATCGCTGCGGCGATCGCCAACTGAGGGGGCACCGTGATGAGCGACCTGGTGCCCGACGACGACGCCTCGACGCTCGAGGAGCTCAAGCAGCGTGTGCACGCCGCACGACTGCGGGTTCAGCGCAGAGCCAACAACGAGCTGCTGCAGCTGTGGTGGCATCTTGGCCAGACGATCCGTGCCCGACGATCTCAGGAGGCCTGGGGCACCAACGTCCTGGATCGGCTCGCGAAGGATCTCCGCGCCGAGTTCCCCTCGATGAAGGGGTTCTCGCCGGCGAACTTGCGGTACATGCGCCGCTTCGCGGAGGCGTGGCCGGACCTCGATTCAATTCGCCAACGACCCGTTGGCGAATTGCCGTGGGGACACGTGATCGAGCTGCTCGACAAGCTCGACGACCAGGAGTTGCGCGATTGGTACGCCGGAAAAGATGCGCACCACGGATGGTCGCGGCCTGTGCTCGCCCACCAGATCACGACTCGGCTGCATGAGCGGGAGGCGGCAGCACCTACGAACTTCGCCGGCGCGCTCGAACGACTCGACTCTGACCAGGCGCAGGAGATCACGAAGGATCCCTACGCGCTGCAGTTCCTCGCCGTCGACGGGGATGCATCGGAACGCGAGCTCGAGCAGCGCATGGTCGACCGGATCCTGCAGACCATGCAGGAGCTCGGACCCGGATTCGCGTTCGTGGGTCGCCAGGTGCACGTCGAGATCGACGGCGATGACTTCTACATCGACCTGTTGTTCTTCCACGTCGAGCAGCTGCGATACGTCGTCGTCGAGCTCAAGACCACCAAGTTCACCCCGGCAGACGCCGGCCAGCTCGGCTTCTACGTCGCGGTCGTCGACGACCTCTACCGCATCCGTGAGAAGCACCTTCCCACGCTCGGGATCCTGCTGGTCGCCGGCAAGAACGACACAGTCGTCCGCTATGCGCTCGCCTCGACAACGTCGCCGGTCGCAGTCAGCCGGTACCAACTCGACGAGGCCGACCAGAAGGCGCTCCCCGACGAAGCGGCGATCACTCGGGCCTTCGCCGACGAGCTAGCTGTACTGACCTCGACCGTTGTTGATTCGGTCGATGGGTGGGTGGCCTCCGATGCCGAGATGGTGCCTGTCTAGGTTGTAGTGGTCGAGCCAGGCCGTCAATCCTTGTCGGCGATCATCGTTTGAGGTCCAGGGCTGGGCGTAGGCCCACTCGGTCGCGAGGGTTCGGTTGAGGCGTTCGACTTTCCCGTTCGTCCAGGGGCAGTGCGGTCGGATGAACTTCTGTGCGATGCCGTGAGCGTCGATCACAGCGCGGAACGCGGTGGAGTGTCGGTAGGCGAACGCGTTGTCGCTGATGACCCGTTCGACCGTGACCCCGAGAGCGGAGTAGAACGCGATGGCCCGCTCCAGGACCGCCGCCGCGGTCGCGCCTTTCTCGTCGTCGTGGATCTCGGCATAGGCGACGCGGGAGTGGTCGTCGATGACGGTGTGGACATAGTCATAACCCGCACCGCGATGCCGATTCGGGCGTTCGCCACGGCCATGCAGACGCCATCCACCGCCGTCGGGGATACGGCCGAGCTTCTTCACATCCACGTGGATCAGCGACCCAGGATGGTCGTGCTCGTAGCGTTTCGCGGACCGACGGGTCGCGCGGATCACCGTCCCCGTGACCGGATCCAGCTCGCGCAGCAGCGGCACCTCGTGCCGGCGCAGCACCCGCCCCACGGTCGAGGCTTGCAGGCCGAGCTTGCCCGCGATGAACATCGGGCCGCGGCGGGTCAGATGACGCATGATCCGCACCCGGGTCTCCACGCATGCCGCCGTCCGACGGGGATGCGAATGAGCGACGCTCGACCGGTCCACCAGACCCGCCGGGCCGTGCTCGCGGAACCTGCGCCACCACCGCCACGCCGCCGTGCGCGAGATCCCCATCTCCGCCGCGACATGAGCGACCGCACGCCCCGACTGGATGCGCTGAACCATGATCAACCTGCCGGCCGGAGTGAGCCGGGCATTAGCGTGGGACACGAGAAGCCTCCGTGTGTTCGAGCTGCAGAACTAGACAGCTCCAACTCGACACCGGAGGCTTCTCCTACGTCAACAACGATCCGGGTCAGTACAGCTAGCCCGTGACGCGGGGGACGAGTGAGTGTCGGGCGAGTACTACAGCCCCGAGGGGGAGTACCTACGGCGCGTGCTGGATCGCCGGCATGCGCGGCGCGAGGTCGCGGCCGCGGGCTGGTGGTCGCGTCGACGAGCGCTCGGCCGGCTCCGCGAGCTCGAGGAGAGCGATGGCCTCGAGGCGGTTGCGCAGCGGTGGGCGCGCGAGCTGCTGCGCACCGAGATCGCGAACGCTTGGGCCCGAACCTCCCGACACTCCAACGAGTGGCATCCGCGCCTGCTCGAGCGACTTCCCGGCCTCGCTGAGGAGGCCGCGGCCGAGGCGGTTCTGCAGGCCGGTGACGATGAGCTGCTCCACCCGCTGCTCACCGCCGCGGCCGCGGAGCAGATCGCGCGCGAGAACGTCGACCGGGTCAGGCGTGTGGTCGACGACCCCACGATCTACTTGCTGCGCACCACGACGCCGGACGGGGATCCGATGGTCGTGCTGCAGCATGCCGCGAGCGGGCTGCGCGGCCGCTTCGCCGTTGATCCCGTCGACGGGCTCGGCGACGTGTTCTCCAAGCCCTACGACATCCCGTCGATCAACCCCGACAACCCCCACGATGACGGCAACCGATGGGAGCTGTACGCGGGTCTCGGCATCGGCCGACGCCTGTACCTTGCCGCGGCCGAGCTCCACCCGCACATCCGGTGGCGCGCCGGCATCCAGAGCCCCTACGCGGTGCCGCTGCGCACCAGGCTGCACAACGCCGATCCGTACCACTGGGCAGGGCACTGCGCCTGGTGCAGCGAGCGACGGATCATCTGGCGTGAAGCCGGGCCGGCCGAGTTCAGCGAGCACCCGATCACTCCGGCGCCGGCAGCGATCACACCCCGTCTCATCGAGGTCACGACGAGCTCGAGGTAGGGATCACCCTCCATGGATGCTCGCGCCGACGAAGACCGGGGGAGCGGGCACCGTTCGCAGCACGTCCTCGCGGCTGCACACCACGCACACCAGCACGCCGGGGCGATCGCGCATCACTACGCCGCAGCAGTGCGGCTGAACGCCGATCGCCAGTCCGTCGTCGACCATTCCGCGACGCTACGCCCCCAGCCCGATCGCGCGGGCCATCTCTCCACAGGCGACCTCCCCTGGGGCTACGTTTTGTGGCACAATACCTGTATGGGGATCGAGTGGCCGAAGTCAGCTGACAAGCACGACATTCCCCACGCCGATGCGCTCTACGCCATGCAGAACGCGATCTACACGAGCACCAAGGTCAAGATCAACGAAGGAGACTCCCGCAACCAGCGTCGCGTCTTCGTCGGCCCGCAACACGCGCAGACCGATCGGCTGATCGAAGTGCTCATTGAACTCAAGCCCGGCGGCAACTTCGTCGTCTACCACGTCATGCCGCTGGGTGCCTACTACCGCCGACAGATGGAGGAGGAGATCGGATGACCCTCAGCAAGAAGGACCAGGAACGCTACGCCGCCCTCGCCGCGCTCGAGGAACAGCCCACCGGCGCGTCGACGCCGGGGGAGAGCGCCCACGGCGCCGACGCGGCAGCCATCGGGCAGCAGATGCTCCTCGACGCCCTCGGAAGCACACAGGCCGTCGCACGAGCGGTCGGTGGACGGCCCCGCGTGGGAGGGACGGCAGCAGGCGCCGGCTCCTCCCCGACGATCCGCACCCGCGTCACCCCGACCCGCAAGCGCGAAGTCGACCAGCTGCGCGCCCAACTGGGGATGAAGAGCGACTCCGACGTCGTCCGGGCAGCACTCGACGAGTACGTGCAACGGCATCTGCAGGCCAGCGCATGAGCCGCCGGGGACCGCTCGAGGCCGAGCTGTACGAGCAGTTCATCGACCAAGGCCTGGACGAGATGAGCGCTGAGATCATGTCATCCGAGATCGCGGCCGACTCTGGCGAGCGAGTCTCGGAGTACGAGCGCGTCGATGTCTGAGACACCGACTAAGGTCCGCGCCATGCGTGTCATTGGGACCATCCGCAGCACCGCCACCGAGCGGATCACCGTCGAGGCAAACAGCTACCAGGAGGCGCGCGAGCTGCTCGAGACGCAGATCCCCGAAGGCCACGAGCTCATCGCCATTCGAACAGACACCTGACACGAAGCACCCAATACAGGCGCGTTACACCACTGATACGTGTAGCATTACACCATGGATGTCGACAAACTGTGGGACCGGGGATACTCGCTAGTTGTCGAAGATCAGCCCGACGTCGCACTACCCCTACTCGGCGCAGTCGTATACAGCTGCTCCCTGCCACCGTTCCCCGGTGTCGCGTACGTCACCGGAGCACCCCGCTCGGGAAAGTCGACACTTGCACGGCAGATGGTGGACTTCCTTGAGCCCGCCGGTTGGCCTGGGAACCTGGCTGCCCCTGGAGGTCCAGATGCGCCGAAGGAACCGGTCTTCATCGACCACGTCAGCGCGCGCCTGAACCCCACCGCGCGGATCCGCACCCGACTTAGCACGGCGATCGACGATCACCTGCACACCCCAGGCCGCCGCCTGCTTGTCATGGCAGGCGATCCCGTCTCACATGGCGAGGTCGATGACTACCTATGGCGATTGACGATTCGCCAGCCCATCCCCCTATCGGTTCTACGCGAGAGTAGCCGCCCAGAGGCGAGAGGCTCCCGTCGCCAACTGGGTCACGCCTTTCAAGAGTGGGTTGCTCAGATGGACCGAGATACCCTCCATGACGAGTACCTCTCGACATGGCCAGACGAGCACTCCGACCAGGCCGGAGCCGCGGACCTCGCCTCCACATTCGGGCTCGATCTCCTCCGACGATTCCTCCGCGACTTCGGCTCAACAATCACCCTCCCCGAATACCGCGACGCCACCGAGCGCCCCGCTGTGTTCGAGCTGGCCACCCCGCCCCGGATGGTCACTGACCTGCGTGACAGACTGATCAGCGCCACCCGTGAGGACCGTGTGCGCTTCGAGGGCGACGACGGCAACAACCGCTCAGCCATCCCCCTCGTGGGACGCATCGAGCGCGACCGGATACTGCTCATCCCGAACATCGCTCTCCCGATCCTGTTCCCCGAGGGAATCTCGCCCGCCGCACTGGGAGCGGAACTCGAGAGCTGCGGCCTACTGCACCGAGCGGTCAGCAACACCAGAACAACCGTCGTCCGCATACAGGGACGATCAACTCGCGCATGGGTAATCAGATCATCGCTGCTTGAAGCAACCGAGCTCGCCCCCTCTACCAGCGACGAACTCACGGCGCCCCGCTCCTGACCATGAACGAACCCAGCAACTCGATACCCCCAGCTCACGCGCGAACCGCCTGGGCCGCAGGCGTCGAACCACTGCGCGAGGCGTTCCCGCTCCACGCCGACAAGCTCATCCGCGCGATCGCCTACTCCCACATCGAGCCCCTCCCCACACCGATCTTCATCATCGGAGGAAACCCCACGACGCGAGGCACCCTCGCCGATGCGCTCGCCGAGCTCGCCGGCGAAGTCGAACGACCACGCATCGACCCACTCACGCTCCACCAGATCCGCCGCACCGTAAAGCCCGGTGAACCGCTGGTTCTCAACGGCGCCCCACCCGCCGCCGCACGCGCGGCCCTCAGCACCCTCGACGAGATCGAGATCGAGAGCTTCGTCTCGTTCGCCACACCACTGAGCAAGGCATCCGCGCTGATCATCGCCAGCTCGCAAACCATCCAGCCACTCAGCGCTGATCGCTCCATCACGATCGAACTGCCTCAGAGGCCCCGCAGCGTTCAACCACTACGCGCCATGGCAAGCGAACCCGCGACCGCAGGCCGCCGCATCATCGCGAGCTACCTGCAGCAGAACACACGCCGTCTCAGCCTCAACCAGCACGCCGTCAACATTGCCCGCCACCCCGACTACGACAAGCCCCGCCGCCTCGGCGCGGCCTTCTACCTCGGAGACGCGGTCCTGCGCACTCTCGATCTCGACGCGCCCGCCACGCCGGCAACCTCATGGCTCCACCCAGAGGACCAGATCGTCTGGGCTGTGCGCGAGGCCATCCGCTACCTCCTCGACAACGGTGGCGAGCTCACCTACAACGCCAGAGACAGCAAGGAATGGGCCATCGGCCGCGCTGACCGCAACTACCTGTACATCCGGCCGGGCGAAGCACTCCCGTTCATCCGCGCCGCGCACGGCGACCCGAACCTCAGCGTCAAAGCCATCACCGCAGCACTGCAGCGCCAGCACTTGATCGCGTCCAAGACCGGGACCACCAGGATGCGCATCGGCGGGGCACCAACGCGTGTCTGGAAGATCCCCACCGACAACAGCGTCTAACGCGACACGCCGCACACGCGGGTTCCAGGACGGCCTCCATCGCCGTCGAGACTCCCCAGCAGAGCGTCTTGCAGCGCCCACCAGTGTCACCCGAACGCGCCCCCGCCCGACCCCGACAGAACGCGAACCCCCCGTTCGTTCCACGATCTATCCCCTTGGTACACAATCCTTCCTCCCAAAAAGAGTCACAAGCCACTTGCTTCTGATCTGGGGTTTTTCTGAACGGCTTACACCTTGGGTTTTGAAGGTGTCCCACTGTTTCTAGCATTTGATCTGGTGTTTTTCTGCACCTGGGACACATGGGACACTTCTGAAACAACAGTCCTCACACATGCGCGCCCGCGCGAGGCGAGAAAGGTGTACCAACAGCGATGCCCAACTTTTTTCGGGAACCGATGTCCGCGAAGCGTCCGAGGTTCGGCCTATACCTGACATGAGAGCTCAGGGCCGTCTGCGCGACGCACCGCGCCAATCCGTGATTCTGATTCAGCTACGTGTTAGAAACGAGGCATGTCAGCCAGAGCGAAGCCAGGACGTCGTTCGTACGGCCCTCGCGCCGTCAGAACGGTTCGATATCCGGAGGCATACGACCCGATCCTTGAACGCCTCGCTGCGGAATCTGGGATCCCCCTCAGCAGCTGGCTTGCGCTGGCTGTCTCACAGCAAGCCGGGCTTGAGATCCCGGACTACGTCAAGGACGAGTTGGAGAAGGCAGCGCGTGAGCGTGCTGCGCGCGCGGCAGAACAGGAGCTCGACATGCTCGACATGCCAAGGTCCGCGTAGAAAGACTCGACCCCCTCTGGTCGGCAAACCGTCGGGGGTCTTGAGTGCTTTTGGGTCACAGCCTCCGGCAAGAGGCTGATCAATTTACTGATGCTGAGTCAGTCAATCCATGATCGGATGTTCATGATTATAGCCGCGATATTGCGGATGTCTAGCGTTGGTGTGGCCGTCGTGTCGCACCCGCTGGGCGCTGCAGCGTGCACCCGAGGGGGTGTGCTGCAGCGATGACGCTTGAGTACACCGGCACGGCGACGGCTACGAACTCCATGGACCGCGTTCTCGAGGCGCTTGAGAGCGGTGGGTGGAAGCCTCGCCGCAACGGGAGCCAGCACATGGCGCTGTGCCCCGTGCACGGTGACGCGATGCCGTCGCTGAGCATCCGTTACGACCGGGCCGGCGGCAAGGTGATGATGCACTGCTTCGGCTGCGGCGATGCCTTCGACCTCCGTGACGTGTGCGGCGCGATCGGCCTGACCGTCAGTGACCTGTTCGACGCGCCACTGCCCGCCGACCGCCGCACCAGTCAGCGCACCCCAAGGGCGAAGCGGCCTTCGCTGCCGCCGCGGCTGACGCAGGATGAGCTCGCCCCCAAGACCCCGGACCTGACGGGCGCGACGTGGCGCCAGGTGAAGGTCTACGAGTACGTCGACGACAGCGGCGTCGTCCTGCAGCGGGTCCACCGCGAAGAGACCACCCTGGACGGACAGCGGCACAAGCGGTTCACCCAGAGCTACCGCGGCGCCAATGGCCGGTGGGTCAAGCGCAAGCCGGAAGGCTTCGCCCCCCTGCTCTACAACCTCGCCGCGATCCGCGCAGCGGTCGCCGCCGGCGGGGGTGTGTGGCTGCTCGAGGGGGAGAAGGACGCAGACAGCGCGATCGCCGAGGGCCTGGCCGCGACCACGAACGCTGGCGGCGCTACGGCTTTCCCCGCCGAGCTGCTCGAGCACTTCCGGGGCGCCTCGGTCAACCTGGTCGTCGACAACGATCCCGCCGGCGCACAGCGTGCTGCGGGTGTCGGTGCGCAGCTGGCCGAGCTCGGCATCCCGGCGCGGATCTTCCTGCCCAACCTCGACGATCGCAAGTCGGACTTCACCGACCACATGGACGCTGGTGGAACGGTCGCCACGCTCGTCGAGATCACCGTCGACGACGCCCGTGCGATCGTCGCCGCGGCCGAGGCCGACAAGCTCGTGCACGGGCGCACCGGCGTTGCGGTGTGCCTCAAGGAAGCGACCGCACAGCTCGAGCAGAGCCAGCAGGACCGGGCGACTTCCGAGCAGCACGCCGAGGCATGGGCGCGGGAGTCACTCAACCGCCTCGAACGGATCAAAGCGATCGACCCGGGTCTGGATGCGGAGCAGCTCGGCGACCGCGGCCGCACCGCCCTGCAGGAGTACGCGGCCGCGGTCGCCGAGGGTGCGCGGATCGCCCGCGACACCTACATCGTCGCGGGCCTCAACGTGCCCCAGGCGGTCGCTTCGTCGATCGTCGCGATCCGTCCCGACGTCGACGAGCAGCCGCCGGCTGAGACCGTCGAGATCACCCCTGCCTCACCCCGCACACAGACCGGCAGCGGAGGCGGCAACGGGGGAGTGTTCTTCGGGAACGACAACCCCGAGGACCAGCCCGAGAAGCGCCCGTTCATCCAGGGCAACCACTACGACGTCGTCGAGGGGCAGACTGTGCTCATCAAGCACACCCCTGGCGACGAGGACGACAAGTACTTCCGAGTCATGCGCGGGTGGGCGGAGGTCCAGACCGTCGCCATCGAGGACGACGGCACCGACAATGAGATCGCCCGACCCCCGCACCTGTACGTGATCAAGTTCTCCCGGTGGGTTCCGAACGACCGCGGCTACCCGACCCGCGACCCGGACACGGGCCAGTTCAAGACCGAGTCGGTCACCCTGAAGTACACCGAAGACCAGATCCGCGACGGGTCATGGTCAAAGGCGATGCCCTGGCCGGGGTTCCTCGAGTCGAACAGCCGCCGCGGCGCGGATCAGGCGTGGGATGCGATGAACGCGATCAAACCGCCGCGGAACAACAGCATCGTCCACACCACGGTCGGATGGCGCACCGCCGAAACCGGCGACTACTTCGTACACGCCGCAGGCGCGATCGCCAAGGGCGGCGCGGTCGACGTCGACGTGGACGTGGCAAAGACCTCCGACATCTATGCAATGCCCGCCCCCACCACAGACCGCGACGCGCTGCGTCAGGCATGGATCGACGGCACCGTGGCGCTGCGCGAATCTGAGCTCCCGGCCCGCGTGATCGCCCCCCTGCTCGGCCACTCCTGGACCGCCCCGGTCCTGCCCGGCCCGATCCTGCTGCACCTGGTGGGCGGGTTCGCGTCCTACAAGACCTCCCACAGCCGCCTGGCCGTGCAGTACTTCGCACCGAACCTCACCCACAACACCAAGGGCCTGATTTCCGGCGCTGCCGGCGGATCCACCGCGATCGGCCTGCAGCGCACCCTCTCCGCGATCAGCAACGTGCCCGTCATCGTCGACGACTTCGCCCCGGACGGCAACGCCAGCGACGCGATCCGCCGCATCAGCACCCTCGGCCGCACCGTGTTCAACGGCATCGGACGCATCCGCGGCAAGCAGCGCGGCGGCGCCGAGGCCGACCGTCCGATCCTTGCCAGCATCATCACGTCCGGCGAGCTGTCCGCCCAGGGCTCCGCCGACTCCCGCATCGTCAACCTGCCGTTGGACCCCGCCACTCTCAAGAACGGCGGCGAGATCTTCGGGCGCCTCGAGTCCCGCCGCGCCCGCCACGCCCGCGCCCTCATCGGCTCGTCGCTCGTGCAGTGGACCGCGGCGCGGCGGCAGCAGCTCGTCAAGGACTTCACCGAGGCCGAGGAGGACAGCGAGCACCGCCTGTGCACGCAGGACTACTGGCGTAAGACCATCCCCAGCCAGAACGGGCACGCCGGCCTCCACGACCGCCTCGTGCAATCCGCCGTGGTCCTGGACCGCGGCATCGTGATCATGCTGATGATGCTCCGCGACCTCGACGTCATTACCGCCGAAGAGGCCAAGGACTTCTACGCCTGGGCGCGTGCCGGCATCGCAGAGGCGATCAGCCTGCAGGACTCGTCCGCATCCGACCCCGCCGAGCAGCTGATGGAGTACCTGCGCGAGGCGATCGCCAACGGCAACGCCCACCTGGCCGGCATGGACGGCGCAGTCCCCGAAGACGCGAGCTCGCTGGGATGGACCGACCAGTCCACCGGCATGCAGCCGCAGTGGCGCCCCAACGGCCAGCGCGTCGGCATCATCCGCGACCAGCGCCTCTACCTGTTCCCGACCACCGCCATCGCCGTCGCCCGCCAGATGTCACAGCGCGCCGACGAAGCATTCAGCGACACCAAGACCTCACTGTCCTCGTCGATGCTCTCCCACGGGTGGCTCCTCGTTGACGGCGCCGGCAAGCGCAGCGTCGTCCGGCGCACCGGACGCTCAATGCAGCACCGCGTGTGGGACATCCCACTGTCAGCCCTCACCGGCAGCAACCCCGATGAGCCCTCCGGCGGACCCACCAGCGGAGACGGGGGAGCAGGCCCGGACGACTCGCCCGTGGACTTCCCGGCGCTGTTCGACGCCCCGACCGTCGACGAAGCGCCCACGCCCACTCAGCCGGCGGAGCAGACCCCGCAGTCGGCACCGCCGGCCCCGGCCGAGCCCGAGCCCGAGCCCGAGCCCGAGCAGCCTGCAGCTGCAGATTCCCCCGTCCCGACCGCGCCCGCACGTCCGAGCACCACGACGTCGGCCGAGGACTTCCGTGCACCGCTGGGCGTGCTCCACACGGACGGGCTCTGGCTGTCCACGGGTGAGCTGATCACCATCCGCGGTCAGCTCGAGCACGCCGGCCAGCTCGCGCAGCTGGCCACCGACCTGAACCTGGGCACCCGCATCAACCAGGGCACGAACGGTGCACGCAAGACCGAGCGCGGCCAGATCTACCTCACGATGGAAGCCGCCCTCGCGCTCGGCCTCCCGCTGGACACCCTGCCCGAATCCACCGACTCCGACTACGGCAAGCTGCTGCGCGAGGCCACCAAGGGGCACCCGTTCATCACCCTGGCGACCGAGGCCGGATTCTCGCTCAGCGGTGACGGCTCCATGACCGGCAGCATCGACGTGTGGCGCGAGGACAACCGCGGCATCGGCGCGCACATCGCGCTCCTGCCCGCCCAGGACTTCCGCTTCATCAGCACGATCCTCGACGGCGACCCAGACCCGGCCACGATCGCCCACCGCCTGGGCAAGTTCACCGCGGCGCTCAAGTTCCCCTACCGCAGCAGCGCTGGCACTACCGGCACCAAGCTCATGCGCGCACTGCTGCCCCGCGACAAGCACGACGAGATCTACTACCCGCAGGACCGGCCCACGCCCGTCAAGGACCAGATGATGGCCGAGGGCGACTTCAACTGGCAGCGCAAGCTCTTCGGCGACGAGATCAAGCAGAAGTGGGCGCACGGGTTCGACCGGGGTGGTTCCTACCTCGCCGCTGCAAGCACCGAGGTCGGCGTCGGCGCGCCCACCCACTACGACGGGCCGCTGCAGTTCACCAAGGCCACGAACAAGCCCGGCTACTGGCTGATCACCGCCCCTGAACCGGGCAGCTGGCTCATGCCCGACATCTTCGCCGCGCAGGGCATCGTCCGCGAAGGGTTCGCCGGCTCTCAGATCTGGGTCAGCACACCCACCCTCGAGCTCGCGAGCGAAATGGGCCTCGAGCTCGAGATCCACGAAGCCTGGCTGTGGGATCGCAAGGCCAAGGTCTTCGAGGCCTGGTACAAGCGCATCCGCGACGCCCGCACCACCCTCGACACCACCGACGTCGACGACCAGGCCGCCCGTGACCTGCTCAAGATCGTCTACGCCGCCGCGATCGGCATGCTCGACTACCGCGGCGACCACGACACCCTCGCCGTCTGGGCCCCGCACCGCCACGACATGATCGTCGCCAAGTCCCGCGCCAACATCATCCGCCGCGTCCTCGCCAACGCCGAGCGCACCGGCCGGTGGCCCGTCGCGATCGAGAAAGACACCGTCGTCTACACCAGCGACCACATCGACCCGCTCGAGGCCTGGCCGGGAGACCCCGCCTGGTTCGGCCGCGGCCTGGGGCAATACAAGTACGAGGGATCCGACCCGCTCGCGCATCACGCCGAGTTCCTCAACGGTGACGGCTCCTACAAGGGCAAGAAATACCTCGAGGAGCTGATCTGATGGCACTGAGCAAGGGCGCCCAAGCCCTCCAGATGAAAGCGATGTTCGAGGGCCTCACCGGGCAGAAGATCCCCGACTACACCGCCGAGCACCCCGACACCCGCGCCATGCTCCGGTTCCTCTTCCCCGGCAAGAGCGACCGCTTCCCGATCGCGACCGGCCTCGCCGCCAAGAAGCTCGGTGTCTCCCAGGGCACCGTCCAGCGATGGATCCGCGGCGCGCAGAACCCGCGTGCCGCGATCACCAAGGAGATCACCAAGCGCGTCCGCCAGTCCGTGACCACCCAGCGCGGCCGCGGGCAGCTCGCCAAGCGCGTACAGGCGCAGCTCCCCACCCGGCAGCGCACCATCCGCATCAACGCCCTGCAGGGCCCCTCCTCCGACCCCAACGACAAGAAGTACGTTGCCGAGCGGTTCAGCAACCTCGACATGTCCCCGTTCGAGCAGCAGCAGCTCTACGACGCATGGGTGCAGGGCGGCGACGCCGGAGCCACCGACTACCTCACCGGCATCTACGACACCCGCTACGTCGACGGCTGGCAGTTCCACGGCATCAAGGGCGTCGAGTGGCGCTGATGCCGCCGGCCTCCGCGAGGCGATCCACCCCTCCCACCGCCTAGCTCCCACCCGCGCCGTTGCTCGAATCCGTCGACCGGCACGATACGCTCTATGTAGTGAATGTCACGCTTTTATCAGGCGTGACCGGACTGACGACCAGAGAAAGGACCAGCCGATGGCAGCCACCATGCCCGAGCTCGTCGACTACGCCTACATCGCCGAGAAGCTCAACGTCTCTCAGCAGACCGTGCGCGTCTACGCCACCGGCACCAAGCAGCGCAAAGAAGGCTTCCCCAAGTCCGCGCTCCCCGAGGGCGCGCGCTCGCCGCTGTTCCACAAGAAGGACGCCGACGCATTCATCAAGCGGCGCCTCGAGGAGACCGCCGGCAACACCGAGCAAGAGGAAGCCGCGAAGCAGGCCTACGCCGAGCTCGGCCGCGAGATCAACCTGCGCAGCCGCGAGCAGCTGCAGAGCGCCCTCTTCGACGACCTCAACCTGCCGAAGACGGAGAACCTCTCCGTCTCCACTCCGGCGCTCACGAAGCTGTACGACGAGACCGGCTCAGCCTTCGTCGGGCACGTTCTCCGGTTCCGCGGAAAGTAGGCCGCAGCCACAGCACAGGCACCCGCGCGTCGTTGACCACGACTACCGACGTCGCCTATGCTGTGAATGTCACATTCACTAGTGAGGAGGTTAGTCATGGACGTCTCGTCGACCTACACCGACCCCGCCCCGCTCTGGTTCACCCCCGAAAGCGCCAACATCGAAGCACTCGAGAAGGCCTGGGGCGCCCGCAAGCTCGGCCAAGTCATGGGCGCCGCCCTCGGCAGCTTCAACCGACTCGGCCACGTCGACGCCGGCACCGCCTCCGAGACATTCGGCGTCTCCGAGGGCACCATCCGCCGATGGATCCGTGACGGCGTCCCACCGCGCCGGATCGGACACGTCATCAGCCTCGTCCGCCCCCCACAGGGCGCCTTCGAGCAGGAGCGGAAAGATCTCGTCTACGCCCGCAGCGCCGTGACCAAGATCTCATCCGACCCCGAAAACGCCGTCGCACTGTGGGGATACAAGGGCTACCTCGAGCAGTGGGATCTCGCAGTCATCAAGATCAAGAACATGCCCGTCCTCACCGTCCGCATGGCCCGCACCGACCGCGATCGCGCCGCCGACAAGCGCCTCGCCGCCGGCGGCAAGCTCGTGGAGATCTCGACCTTCCCGAGCTACTGGGCCGCGGTCGTCGCCCGCAGCGAGCTCCTCGAAGACGTCTACCCCTACCGGGTCCAGCTGCGTAACACCAAGCTCGCCAGCGGCGCAGGCAAAGCCTTCCTCGACGAAGCCCCCCGAAAGCCGCTGCGCTCCTACCGGAAGTCGGCGCGCACCACCATCCGTAAGACGACGTCGGACTGAGCGAAGTCCTCAGAGGAGAAGCCGTGGCCACCACCAACTGCCCGATCTGTGACGGCATCGATGTCCACGACGGCCTCGTTCACGCCCTCACACCCAACCAACTCACGCCCGCAGCGTCCGGTGAGCCAGTCCGCGGATGGGTTGCGGTGAAGTTCCAGCACCGTCCCGCCCCGTTCGACATCGAAGTCATGACTCGTCTCATGCAGTTCGAGTTCGACACCGCAACCGCAGTCACAGCAGCAGGAGTCGGTTGGGCCGATGGCAACGAGATCGGGGCTCACTCCTACGACTTATTCTGGGACGGCCCCGACGTCGATGCCCTTTGGGGCACCATCGAGCCACTCCTGCGGCTGGCGCCGGCCGCGTGGACCACAGCAGAGATCCATCGGGCGACGGCAAGAATCGAACAGGGGAGTTGAGTGACTCCCGACCACTTCCCTCTCGACGCGCTCAGCATCATCGACCGCACTCCCGGCCAACCTCCGGCCTACGCCCAAGTGGCCGAACAACTGCGTGCGGTGATCAGCACGCACCAATTGGGCCCCGGCATCAAGCTGCCCTCCGAACCGGAGCTCATCGAACGCTTCCACCTGTCCCGCATGACCGTCCGCGAAGGCATCCGCGTACTCCGCGATGAAGGGATACTGGACGCTCGCCACGGCACCGGTGTTTTCGTCGTCAGCAACCCTCACACCGACCACCGCGCAGCAGATCGCCGGATGCTTGCACAGATCCCCATCGACCTCCCCGACGATCACGAGCTGCTCGCCGTCGCCACGATCGCGCTCGACGCGGCAGGGGAGTACAGCCTGAGCATCCACAACATCGTCGGCGCCTCGATCAGGATGACTCCCACACAGCAGGCCAACGCGCTGCGGATCCTCGCTACCGGCGCCGAAGCCGAAGCGGTCGGCAGAGAGAACATCCCATGATCGAACGGAAGTTCGCCGCGTTCGCGGGCCTCTTCGCGCTCGCGAGTCTCGCCGTGACCGGCGCGATCTCCGCCCCGCTCACCGGGATGCCCTGGGCTGATGCTCTCCTCACTCCCGGCATCTTCTTCGCCGCGATGGCCATGATCATCGGTGTGTGGTTCCTCGTCCTGCACATCATGTGGCGCGCGGACCCAATCTGGGAAGCTGGCGGCGCGATCGCCATCGACGACAGTCACAACCTCACCCTCTCCGCGAAGAGGTTCCTCCGACCCGCCGAGCCGGTCACCACCGTCAATCTCGACCAGGCCACCGTTGCGACCTGGTACATCAGCCCGTTCAGCAGATCCGGCACGCTCAGGATCCAGCTGTGGGACCACGATCCGCAGATCACCTTCGGGATCTTCGGTCTCACGCCCCAGGCCGGCGCGAAGCCGCTCGTCGAGATCTCCACCCGCATCCTCGACGCCGCACCCACCGCAACGGCGCGCCTGCAGTACTACCTCGAGCACCGCATCGACGCCGGCACCCTGGACTGCAACTTCACCCCTCACAACTTCCAGCCCATCCCCGAGCTCCTGCCTCCCCTTGAGCCAGGCGTCACGTTCAGCGCAGACGGCCGCGAGATCCGCTACCGCAGGCCCGACCCCGACCCCGACCCCGACAAGACATCATGAACGGCCTGCATGTCGCCGAGGGCGTAGACCTCCCGCTCGGCTCGAGCATGCGACATCCTCGCTAGGTGTCTGAGACCGGAGATACGCTGCAACTATGTGCGGGCGCTTCGCGATGGACTCACGGGTGAACGAAGAGATCACCGATTTCGTCACGCGCACCGGCCGCAAGCCCGAGGACTGGCGCGCCGACTGGGAAGCCAACTACAACATCGCACCGACACAGCGGATCCCCGTGCTCATCGACTCCGCGAAGACCGGCGAGCTCCGCTTCGAGCAGGCGCACTGGTCCCTCGTGCCGTCATGGAGCGACACCCTCAAGCTCAAGTACCCGACGTTCAACGCCCGCGCCGAGACGCTGACCAGTAAGAGCACCTGGCGTAAGCCGCTGCAGACCCAACGAGCGATCATCCTCGCTCGCGGATTCTACGAGTGGACGGGAGAGAAGGGCTCCAAGCAGCCCTGGTTCATCCACGACCCGCACAGCGAGCTCCTCGGCCTCGCCGGTCTCTACTCCTGGTGGCCCGACCACACCAAGCCTGACGACGACCCCGACCGCTGGGTGCTCACCGCGACCATCGTCACATCGGATGCCGTGCAGACCCTCGCCGGCATCCACGATCGCAACCCCGTCATCCTCCCCGAGCACATGTGGCTGCACTGGCTCGATCCGTCCCTCGTCGGCGACCAGGGCCTCGTCGACGAGGCCGTGCACGCCGGCGTCGCCGAGGCATCCGGCCTCGAGTTCGATGCCGTAGCCCCGTTCGGCATCCGTGCCAACGGTCCCGAGCTCCTCGAGCCCCTGCCGCAGTAAGTCCAATGACATCCGCACCGACCTACTGGCACGGCGGCTGCCCAGGACTCGAGATCGGCAGTCGACTCCTCAGCCCACGCGACGCCGCGGCCGCCGGCCTGGGGATCCCGTACAAGCCCCGAGAGCGCCCCGAGCTCGGCATCGTCTCACGTACCGACCGCGTCTACTTCTCCACCAACCAGGACTTCGCCCGCGCCTTCGCATTCCAGACCGAGATCACCACACCCTCCGGCACGCTCACATCCCGCGGCACTCTCTACGCCGTCGCCCCCATCGGCCCCGTCGACGAAGATCCCGACTTCGCCGGCCACAACGTCTCCTGGCGCGCGCCCGGCGCCATCATCACCGAGATCGTCGAGACCAACGTCCTCATGCGGACCCGAGACGCCACCCGCGCCATCGGCAGCTACGCCAGCTGGGACGACGGTAGGCCGATGTACCTCGAGGACGGCCGACTCTGCGTCACCTGGCAGATGGAGAGCCACGGCATCACCCAGGCCACCGTCGACGAGATCGTGCGCCCGTGGACTCCCGTCGAAACCGCACTCCAGCGGGTGATGGCCGCGTGGATGCGCAACCCCCACACCCGCTGACGCGGGGGAGCAGCCGACCGCGATCCGAGGCGTCGGCCGAGCGCAGCGAGCCGGCGCCGGGCCCTGCCGCGACAAACAGCACCCACGACCGCGGCCGGCTCGCCGGCTGCCCAGAGGCCAGCGGCGCAGCCGCTTGCCCTCTCGGGAAGG